>NZ_JWHB01000046.1:0-14867 GCF_000804305.1 Acinetobacter sp. YZS-X1-1
ACTGTAGACCTTTCTTTTTTGCAGTGTTAAATTCATCCAATGTTTTAACTAAAACTTCACCCTAATATGGCTGTTAATTTTTTTACTCAAGACCAAATACTGTCAGCTTCAGCATACTTTTGTCGCTCTTTCGCTTGTTGATAAAATCGTATAAAAGCCAAAGCAAATATAAGAGCAATCAAATCAATCCACCATAACGACATCGTTGTTGCACTGACCAGGCTCAGAACAAAACTAAAAGGTGCGAGTAAAACAAGAATCGTTGCAATACTGAATAACAATTGAGGCAAAGCTTTTGACGCACCCACCACAAAGCAATAAATTACGCTGAGCAAGAAAACAAGATAGTAAGCATACACCAACACATGATTTATACTTTGCAAAGCCAAATTTGCCAAACTGCTCCATCGCCCAATTGCCATTGCGACAACCACTGCCAAGATGCAACCGAGACAAGCACCGACGGTTAAATTGGCAATAAATCGTACGTCTTTACGTTGTTGCGGTGGTACCAGTGCTGGATTCTTTTGGCGTTTAATTCGAGATTCAATCCATAAAATATTGCCCGAATAGAATAAGAATGCTCCACCAATCCCAAAAATAAAGTACAACCAACGCGTAAAATCACCACCATAATTGCCAAAATGCAAACTAAACATTGAACGAATCAATTGATCCATCGGCTTCGCATACGTGTTTAAATTACTGGTCTTATACGGTTGGGTTTGATAGGGATTGAACATCATCACATCAAAACGATCACCTCGTAGCATTTGCTCTGAGCTATACAAATTCACACGAGCTGAGGCTTTTTCAGGGTTATCTAAGTTATTAAAGTTGATGGAGCTGATTTGATATTCAGGGGCTTGACGTTGAATATTGGCAAAGATTTTTTCAACATTTAACGGCTCAACAGGCTCTACGACTTTCATTGCAGGTGGTCGTGTAGATAAAGGCTTATCTTTAGAGATCAAGCCATCAAAAGCATCATAAATGACATCATGAAAAGCGAATGCGATGACTGTCACACAGATTAAAATATGGAATGGTAAACTGGTAATACCAATGACATTATGGGCATCGAGCCAGAAACGTTTTTTATTTTTCCCTGAACGAATGGCAAAATAATCTTTGACCAAGGTTGGTAACAATACAATCAGTCCAGTCATCAGTGCCAAAAAATACAGCACAGATGCAATGCCCATGACATATACACCAAGCATATGATGACCTAATGAACCTGGAATACCTGCGGTTTCATGTAACTGTTCAATCAACCAGCCGAGTTTAGACAAATTTTCCTGTTCAACGTGCAGTGATCCATCTTCATTTAAGCTAGCAAGCATGGCATTTTGATGTAAATCAATACCCTCTTCCTCACCACGTTTTTCTACAGGTGCTTTCCATTGCATCGGTGCATAGTGAAATTCTGCTGAATCCAAATTCAGTTGGAAGCTTTTTAAGGTTTCAGGATGTTCTGCTTGAACCTTGCTAATTAAATCATTGTATTGATTGATCTCAATGGTATTTAAGCTTTGGGGAGCTGGTGTTGCCCATTTGCTGATTTCATGTTGAAACATGCTGAGGCCACCTGCCATAAAACAGATGAACAATAAAATGCCTGAGCTGATGCCCACCCATGTATGTAATTCTTTGGCATGACGGATAATATCGGTACGGATTTTCACAATATTTAGCCTCGCATTCCCAATAAAATGCCATAAGTAATGGCATTCAGTACGCTATAAATCACAACCGCTTGCCAACCTCTAGGAATAAAATATGCAATAAAAACCAAAGGCAAATACAACCAAGGTACGGACCACATACCGACTTGCGGTGCGAGAGCTTTGTCTAAATAATTCATTCCCCAAAGCGTAATAAAGGATGCGCACGCAATACTAAGACTTAAACCCAAAATCCATCCTGCAAAGCTTTTTGACCACCAATCAGCTTGGATTTTTTGTTGCATCAGAAATTTCATTTGAGATATTTTTCTTAAATAAAGTAATGAAAGGGATAAGTGACCAAACCACGAGCATCGTCATCAGCCACATATAGATGGCAACGAGTTTTGGTACAGCGATGAATAGTAAAATCAGGGCGATAATGAGCAGACTTGTTCCTGCATAAACATAAGGTTTCGAAAGTTTTTGTTTTAGTAAGCTTTGGTGAGGATGACTGCAATACAGTGTGATACAACCAAGCAAACAAAGAATGACAGCAAGAATCTTCACGATAAATCTAATCCAATAAAAACAGCTACATACAAAAAGAAATAGCTTATTAAAATGTAGGAATGAGACAGATCTCAATGAGATCTGTCTCACATAGATCGTTTTTGATAGATGCTGTTCGGCTTAGAAGTCAAATGTCACACCGAGTTTATAGGTACGACCTGCACCCAACGTTGCAAAACCACTGTTGAATACGCCCGCCCAGTATTTTTCATCCGTCACGTTATCAATATTGGCACGGAAAGTGGTATCGACACCGCCAAGATTGGTGGTATATTTCGCACCAATGTCCAATAACGTATAGTCAGGAAGTTCTAGAGTATTAGTATTGTTGAGATATTGGCTATCGACATAATTACCACGTGCATTCACGCTCAGCCCTTCAACAGGAAGTTTATATTCAACGCCTAAACCTGCTGTAAATTCAGGCTGGCCTTCTACCGTATTCCCTACAATTTGTGCATTGGTATTTTTGCTATATTCAACATCAATATAGGCGAGGTTACCCCAAATAATGACATCATCAGTGACATTGCCAGAGAAGCCATACTCGATCCCTTGCGAGGTTGTTTCAGCGCCATCCGTTGTGATTTGAGTAAAGCCCTCAGTGTTATCATTTAACTGTTCAACCATGGTACTTGGTTTTTCAATTTGATAAGCGGCTAGAGTATGTAACCAAGAACCATGTTGGTATTTAGCACCCACTTCATATTGTTTGGTTTGAAATGGTGCAAATGTTTTCCCAAAGTTCGCATCACCATTGGCTGTTACAGTACTACCTTGAGATAAGCCTTCTACATAGCTTGTATATAGCGATATATCTTCACCCCACGGTTTTACAACCACACCTAAACTCGGTGATATTTTATCTTCACTATAATTATTCTTTGAATTTGTTGGATTTTTGATATCAATATCTTGATAACGTGCACCCAAAATCAATTGTAGTTTGTCATCAAGCATTGATATTTGATCAGTCAATGAATAACTCATGTAATCATTATCTGCTGTTTGAGAGATTGAAGGCTCAGCAGGCATTGAGCCTAAATGACTTGGGTTATACAAATTTGTTACAAACTTGGTTTCGCCCGCCTTACTGTGCATATCTATATCTCTATGCAAATAATCTGCCCTTAAACCGACAACATGTTCAATGCTACCTGTGTTAAATGCGCCTTCTAAACCTAAATTTGCAGCTGTATTTCGTTGGTTCATTTTCACATGATAGTACTGCGAATTTGCGTTACCCGCTTCATCTGTGACTACTAAACGCGTCCCGAATAAGTGCCCTTGATACTTTTGCTCTGCTGTTCCAACACCTGCAATCACTTTCAAGTTATCAAGTAATTTATATTCCCCAGATAAACCAACGTAGTTTGCAGATTGTTTCCCCCACAAATTAGGTAAATAGTTGCTACGACCATCAGGAGCATCCAATACTTTTCCTAATGTTGCAAATGAGACCATCGCTGGCGAACCGCCATTACGGTCATCTTTAGTGGTATAAGCATCAAAGTTAATTTTTGCTTTATCTGTGGTCCAATCTAAGCCCATCACTGCGGAAATAGTTTCATCTTCTAGACCGTCAACAACATGTTCGCCTTGGCCATAATTCGCACTGAAACGTGCACCAAATTCTTGATCTTGACCAAATCGACGTGCCACATCAAAGCCAGATTTATAAAATCCTTCTTCTTCAAAATTCGCTGTCACACGAGTAAGTTCTTTATCTGCACGTTTGGTATTTGCAACAACCACACCGCCTACACTACCACCTGGTGCCATACCCGCAATTAAGGCATTTGGACCTTTCAATACAGTGACTGAACTCAGAATATCTGTCGAAACTCGACCTGACGGTGCCATCCCATAAGCACCGTTTAAGTTAAGGTCATCCCAGTTGACACCAAAACCACGAATATTAAAGTTTTCATTTAAATGACCACTATTTGTGGTGGTACGAATACTTGGGTCAATCTTTAACACATCCATTACTGTGTGAGCATGCGCATCTTGAATGGCTTGATCACTGTAATTGCGAATGGTAAACGGCGTATCAAGGACATCTTTTTCACCTAAAATATTAAGCGTCGCTTTCTTTTTGAGTTTACCGGTGACATCAGTTTCTTGAGAGTCCGCCTTGACAACAATCGTTGGCAAAACATTAGACTCATCTGCTACCGAATTGAATGAAACTGCTGCAATAGATAAAAATAAAATCGTTCTTTTCAAGATTTCTCCCCCCACCGTTTAACAATGCTGTTTTAATGGTCGGTACTATACATCAAAAAACGCAAATAATTCTCAATTGCAAAAAATAATGATTATTGTTTGTTTCTGTTTTTATTTCTATTTTAATTGAATAAAACTGTTTACTTTACAAATACATCTAATTTTTATAAATGAAAATTCTCTAAGCCCTAACATTGAACAATACTAGAGCCCAAAGAAAATCAGTTTGAATATTGAGTGGTTAAGATTGAAAAATCATTAAAGAAGGCCTCGGTTGGATATATCACTTTTCACTGTGAAGAATACCCTTCTGATCTATCAATGGTATGGCTAAATAGAGACATATTTCTATTTCTTTAGGATTTCTTATTTCTTAGCAAAGAAATGTTGTAATGCATCCTGTACCACCACTTGCCAAACTGCATAAGAATGCCCCCCTGTGTAGGTCTTAAATACGACATCTTGTCCTTTCTCTTTTAAGTTATTCGCTACGATTGGGGAGGTATTTAAAATACTCAGCTCATTATGTGCTCTTGAGGTTTCATAGCTATTGGCTGAAATAAACCAGTGCTGTTTTATAGGTAGTGTCTTATTACGGATGATCCGGCTCATACCATTGGGTTCATCACTTTTATCCTTTTTCCACCAAAATGATCCTGATAAGGGAACCACATGGCTGATCTGGGTTGGATTTTCCAAGGCAATATAAGCAGAACTTAAGCCACCTAAACTCGATCCTAGCAAGACAGTTTTACTGACATCACGCTCAATATGCTGATCTAACCACGGTAGAAATTCTTTTTGGAAAAATTGAGAAAAATCCGCATTTGGCGTGAGTTCTTTAGGGCGAATCTGTGGATTAATTGGATCAATAAATACAGCTTGTATCGGCGGTAATTTACCTTGTTCAACTAAAATATCTAAGGCTTTAGGGACATTAAGTAAAGTTGCATATTCATTGCCATCAAAGAAAATAGCCGTGATATAAGTTTGCTGAGGATTCTTTTTCGCTGACTGATAAATGGTGATTTTACGTTTATTCTTCAGTATGTTGCTCTTCAAATTTAAAGTCTTGTACTGCAATGAACGTTCAGCATATTGGGATGGTTCTACAAACCTGGGGGCTTGATCTAAGATGAGTAGATTCTCATTTCTCAACCCTATTATTTTCTGCTTTAGGAAGCGTTTAGAATTAAAGCGATCAAGTTGAAATGCATCACGTAAGGCCATACGTTGCTCGCGTGACTCTTTTAATTCTGTATTTAGATTCGGGCAATAATGTGATAGGTAGCCATCAACATTCTTTATATCGACAGCGAAACTATAACTGCCAATAAAATCATTTTTAACGATTGCTTCCTTAAACCAAATATCGGTCTTAGGTATCCGAGTTAACCAGTCGTGATCATTGCTGGGCCCGCCCACCAAACGTACGTTATGCTTTGCACCTCGCCATAAATAGATGACTCGACTTAAATCATCGTTCAACTTCTCAATAATAGGCGTTTGTGCCTTCTCGATACTTTGCCAAAATTTTTCGATGATTTTATTTCGTTGGATTTTAGGTGTAGCTTCTAATTGCTGACTTAAATTGCGCAGTAAATCACTTTCAGGTTTTACTGCTTCGCATGGAGAAGCATAGGCAAATGAATGGTCTTTAGGATTGATGGGATCAGCATAAGTAAATTGGTACAATCCCACGCTTTGACACAATAACATCATCATCAAAATTTTCTTACCCATTACCCCATTCCACTTCATTCTTATTCATAACTGATTACAATAATAACACCCATTTAATTTAAATGATTATCATTTACATCCATAAATTTATTTCTCATTTTACATTTGAGCAAACTATAAGATTCTTTCGCATATGAATGGTATCGTAGGTTTTTAGCCATTCTCGCTTAATGACTTCAAAGCCTTGTAATTGCCAAAATTTCTCCGCCGCAGGTAAAAGAAGCCTATACACAAAATTTAGAACAGTCTCTGCTCATTTCTTGTGATTTAAAATCGCAAAGTATCAATCACCAACTTTAAAGCCGAAGATTGTTGCCTACGGTGTGGATAATAAAAATGGTAACCTGGAAACTGGATACTATATTCCTGCAAGACTTGGACTAACTCACCTTGCTGGATTTCCTTTTCCACCATATCCTTTGGAATATAGGCTAATCCCATACCTGATTTAACGGCTTGGGCAATATCGAAGCTCTCATTAAATATCCATTTAGCATTTATCTTAACTTTAAACTCCTGATCATCTTTTTCAAATTCCCATGCATAAATCCCCCCCTGAGTCATTAACCTGAATCCAATACAGGGATATTGATCTAAATCTCTTGGACTATCAGGGATACCATAACGTTGAAAATAATCGGGTGTTGCCACAACTGCCATTTTTACATCTTCACCAATTCTTACGGCGACCATACCATCAGCGACTCGGCTACCAAACCTGACTCCTGCATCAAAATGCTCTGCAACAATATCAACCATGCCACTATTGGCATTAAACTCCACTTCGACATCAGGATAAAGGTGGACAATTTTTGCCAGTTTGGGAATTAGGATATGTTGTATGGCATGACTACTGGCATTGATTTTTATCTTGCCTGCTGGTGTATCCCGAAAGGTATTGAGTAGAGTCAGTTCATTGTCAATTTGGTCAAAACTGGCACTAATTGTTTGTCTTAGTCGTTCACCTGCTTCGGTGGGTGATACGCTACGAGTAGTACGATTCAGTAATAATATCCCTAGGCGTTCCTCCAGACCACGAATGCTATGGCTCAAGGCAGATTGTGAAACTCCAAGTTTACCTGCTGCCTTGGTAAAACTACCTTCTCTTGTGACCATGAGAAAAGCATGTAAATCATTATAATTTTCTCTGCTAATCAAGGTATTCACTCCTGTCAGTGATTGACGATTTAATCTGGATCATGATCTGTTATTAATGAAGTATATTCATAACTCTATTCTATTTTAAGACCTTATTCTTCTTTTTTATTATTTCTATACTGATGAAAACATAAATTACTGGATAGATTTTAATGAAAAAGGTCATCGTGATTGGTGCAAGTGGTCATACATCCCAACAGATTATTCCTAGACTACTTGAGCAAGCTGATGTACAGCTCACGCTATTCTCTCGTAATATCAAAGAATTGAAAGCATTAGAAGATAGCCATGTCCGTTTGATTGAAGGTAATGCAAATAATTTAAAGAGCTTAACCGATGCAATCCAAGATCAAGATATTGTCATTAGTACAATGGGTGATATGGACTTAGATGTGAAAACTGAAAATATTGTTCAGGTAATGCAGGAATTACAAGTACAACGCTTAATCGCTATTAGTGCTGGCGGCATTTATGATGAGTTGCCAGAAGCATTTAATGATTGGGATAAACACATGGTTGGCTATACTCGTCCAATCAACCTAAGAACAGCAGAAGTGATTGAACAATCTTCACTGCAATATACGATTTTACGTCCTGTCTGGCTTACAGATAAAGGTATAGAAGAATATGAGCTGACACAAAAAGGGGAAATTTTTAAGGGTACAGAAACCTCCCGTGCAAGTCTTGGACGCTTTATTGCTACGATTGTAGAAAATCCACAACTACATATTGGAGAGAATTTAGGGATTAGCCAACCAAATACCGAGGGTGATAAACCTGCTGCCTATCGCTAACTATTATTAACTCATATCAAGGCTGCCTATAAAGGCAGCCTTGATTATTGATGAATGTTATTCATAACACTATTCATATTTTTCCCCTTATTCAGCCCATATATAGCTTCTATAATCAAAAGAACTCAACTACTTTGGGGCAACTCAAATGACTTATGCTTATGGTGCAACGGCTGCCACCAATCCTTTAGAAAAACTGACTATTCAACGTCGCCATGTTGGGCATCACGATGTAAAAATTGATATTGCCTATTGTGGTGTCTGCCACTCTGATATCCACCAAGTCCGTTCTGAATGGGATGGTACGCAGTATCCTTGTGTGCCAGGTCATGAAATTGTTGGACGAGTGACTGAAATTGGAAAGCATGTATCCAAGTTTCATGTTGGTGATTTAGTTGGTGTTGGCTGTATCGTAGATAGTTGTCGCCATTGTGCTGATTGTGAAGAAAGTCTTGAAAACTACTGTGACAATATGGTCGGTACATATAACTTCCCCACACCTGATGCACCTGGTTATACATTAGGTGGTTATTCTCAACATATCGTAGTAGATGAAAACTATGTATTAAGGATTAAACACGATGAACAGCAACTCGCTGCTGTCGCTCCTTTACTATGTGCAGGGATTACGACTTACTCGCCATTACGTCACTGGAATATAGGGAAAGGTAAAAAAGTTGGTGTCGTGGGTATTGGTGGCTTGGGACACATGGGTATTAAACTGGCTCATGCAATGGGGGCGTATGTTGTTGCCTTTACGACTTCTGAATCAAAAAAACAGGAAGCTCTCTCTTTAGGTGCAGATGAAGTAGTCATTTCTAAAGATGCAACTGCAATGGCAGCCCACCAAAAAAGTTTTGATCTGATCATTAATACGGTCGCTGCATCTCACAATCTTGACCCATTTTTAACCCTGCTCAAACGTGATGGAACATTAACTTTAGTCGGTGTACCTGAAACACCACACCAATCACCTAATGTATTTAATTTGGTTGGTAAGCGTCGTTCGATTGCAGGTTCGATGATCGGCAGCATTGCCGAAACACAGGAAATGCTAGACTTCTGTGCCGAGCATAACATTGTGGCTGATATTGAGTTAATCCGTGCTGATGAAATTAATACAGCCTATGAACGTATGCTTAAAGGTGATGTGAAATATCGTTTTGTAATTGATAGCCAAACTCTAAAAGATTAATTTAAGAACACATAAAAAAACAGCCTGTTAGAGTTTCTAACAGGCTGTTTTTATTTACCAAGCATAGGCTTGTGGTGCTTCGCCACAAGGCGGCCAAATCTCATCAAGTTTTGCCAGTGTTTCTACTGAAAGCTGTATATCCAATGCTTTGATATTTTCCTGTAACTGCTCTAAGGTGCGCACACCACTAATCACAGATGTAACAGCAGGTTGGTGCAATAACCAAGCCAAAGCGACCAAAGCAGGACTTTCACCCAATTCAGCACACAAAGTTTCATAAGCTTCAAGCTGTGGATGTAATTTCTGAATTTGCTGTTGTAAATTTGGTGTTGCTCTACGGCCTTCTTTAAGTTTACGTAATACACCACCTAATACGCCCATGCCAATTGGACTCCACGGAATCAAACCAATACCAAAATGTCGTAATGCAGGGATCACTTCCAGTTCAATACTACGTTGAGTCAGGTTATATAGGCTTTGTTCTGATACCAAACCGAGTTGATGGCGAGCATTTGCACTACATTGAGCGGTGGCAATATCCCAACCAGCGAAATTACTACTGCCCACATAAGTAATTTTGCCCTCACGGATCAACTGCTCCATTGCTTGCCAGATTTCTTCCCAAGGAGTCTGACGATCAATATGGTGCATTTGATAAATATCAATATGATCTGTTTTTAAACGCTTTAAACTGGCTTCACAGGCACGTTTAATGTGATACGCAGATAATCTACGATCATTCACACCCGTATCCATTGGTTGATAAACTTTAGTGGCGAGAATAATTTTATCCCTACGACCACCTTGTGCTAACCAGCGACCAATGATTTCTTCTGATGTCCCAAAACCTTTTTCCATATCAGGTGATTGTGGGCCACCATACACATCTGCAGTATCAAAGAAATTAATTCCTTGATCTATCGCTTCATCCATAATTTTAAAACTATCGGCTTCATTGGTCAGCTCACCAAAATTCATTGTACCCAGTGTAATACGGCTGACTTGTAATCCTGTACGTCCCAAATATGTATATTGCATAAATTACTCCTTATATCATCATGTATTAAGCTACTTTCAGACGTGAAACCCATAAGGTACATAGTGCTGAAATAATTAACAAAACTGCACTTACAAAAAATGTTGCCTGATAACCATGATGGTCAAATAACAAACCGCCAAGCGTTGATCCTAATGCGATACAAAGCTGTACAATTGCCACAAATAAACCACCGCCAGCTTCGGCATTGTTTGGGAATGTTTGAGCAATCCAACTCCACCATCCCACAGGTGCAGCCGTTCCGAGTAATCCCCAGAAACCAAGCATGATAATGACTAAAATTGTCCATGTACCAAAGCCGATCAGTGTGAATGCAATCACTGCCATAAGTAGTGAAATTGCAATTAAAGTGCCGTAAAAATGACGTTTTAAAACAATACCAATCAGTAACGTGCCAACAAAACCCATGATGCCAATCACGAATAAAGCAAAAGATAAAGTGGGAACATTGACCTGTGTTACTTTTTCTAAAAATGGACGAATATAGGTATAGAGTGAGAATTGCCCCATAAAGAACAAGCCTGTTGCCAACATTCCAATCAGTACAATACGCTGACTTAATAACTGGAATATGCCACCTGATGAGGTAGATACAGACCTTTGATTTTTTAATGATGGCAAACTAATCCATTGCCAAATAAAAGCTAAAATTGCAATGGGGACTAAACAAAAGAAAGCTCCACGCCAGCCAATCATTGCACCTAGATAGCTTCCTAGAGGTGGTGCCACCACAGTCGCTAAAGCATTACCACTATTAAAAATAGCTAAGGCTTTAGGAACAGATGTTATCGGTACAAGACGAATTGCGGTTGCTGCGGACATTGACCAAAAACCACCAACCACAACACCAATCAACGCCCGACCAAACATATAGACCCAGTAATTTGGAGCAAGTGCCACCACTGCACCTGAAATCGCCATTAAGGCGGTTAAACCAAGCAGTAATGTTTTACGATTCATATCGCCTGCCAGACGAGAAATCGACAGACTGGTCATAACGGCAAATGCACCTGAAATCGCAATACCATATCCTGCCAGTCCCTCAGTGACACTTAAATCACTGGCAATGGGTGTCAATAAACTCACAGGCATAAATTCAGAAGCAATCAGAGCAAATACACATAAAGTCATGGCAAATACACCACTCCAATATGCAGGCTGCTGTTCGATCACGGCAGATTGATGTGCAGGTGTCATAGATTTTCTCTACAAAAATGAGATGGCTATGATAAAAGCATCACACCTCCTGAATAAGTACCTTTTCATGAATAGAGTTATGAGATGAATTCATTAATCAGGATTCTATAAAGCGATTTATGCCAATTAAAAATTATTTTTGCTTTGCATTCATGAATGAAGCTCATAGGACTATGCAGTTTTTAGGGGCTAATCCTTAACCACCATCACCTTTATACTGAACATCAAACCATCTCAACGAACAAGTGTGGATCAGAGGGATATTTAAAATCAACTGTCCACCTGATCGGGATAACAGCATGATGCAAAAAATTAAACATGGTTTTTCAGGTATTGGTCGTTTAACTCTACTTTTCTTAACCTTTGGACTCAGTGCATGTACAGAGGCTAAAACCAATACGGAACAACATTCTTCGCAAAAGGTTTCCAGTATGAATATTCGTTTTGATATTGAAGGCTCAAATCAACCTGTTTTTGTTACCCTACAAAATTCACCTACGACACAGGATTTTCTTAAACAGCTTCCATTAACGTTAGAACTAACGGATTATGCGTCATCTGAAAAAATTGCATATCTACCTGAAAAACTCACTTCACAAGATGCACCAACAGGTCATCCAGCTAAAGCAGGTGATATTACCTATTATGCTCCTTGGGGCAATCTTGCCATTTTTTATAAAGACTTTAATGGTGTTGCCAATAGCCTGATTTATCTTGGCAAATTTGAAGATTTACCACCACAGTTTCGTCAAAAAAATGCCGTCAAAGTCACTATTTCAAATGCCTCATAATCACAGGAGTGAACCAAATGACACATCACGCACTTGCAACACCACCCAATTTTCTTAAAAAAACGTTAGCTATTCTTACACTTAGTCTTGGAGCATTGACAATGAGCCAAACCACATTGGCAGAACAGAACTTAAAACTTACAACAAAATGGGACAAGACTTTTGCTCAAAGTGATAAAGTTGAACATAAAAAAGTGACCTTTAAAAACCGCTACGGCATTACCTTGGCTGCTGACTTATATATCCCTAAAAATGCCAAAGGTAAACTGGCTGCAATCGTGATCAGTGGGCCGTTTGGTGCAGTGAAAGAACAATCATCAGGACTCTATGCTCAAACGATGGCAGAACGTGGTTTTATCACTTTAGCATTTGATCCATCTTATACAGGTGAAAGTGGCGGTGAACCTCGTAATGTTGCTTCACCAGACATTAATACCGAAGATTTTAGTGCAGCAGTCGATTTTGTTGGTCTTTTGCCAAATGTGGATCAGAACAAAATCGGAATTATTGGAATTTGTGGTTGGGGCGGGATGGCATTAAATGCAACTGCAATCGACAAACGAGTAAAAGCAGTTGTGACCACAACCATGTACGATATGACCCGTGTAATGTCTAAAGGTTACAATGATAGTGTTACACCTGAACAGCGTACTGCAACACTGGAACAACTCAGCCAGCAACGCTGGAAAGATGCCAAAAATGGAACACCAGCCTATCAACCACCTTACAATAAGTTAAATGGTGGTGAAGCACAGTTTCAGGTGGACTACCATGATTACTACATAACACCACGAGGCTATCACCCTCGTGCAGTAAACTCTGGTAATGCGTGGACAGTGACTACCCCAATCTCTTTCATGAATATGCCCATTTTGACCTATATCAAGGAAATTTCACCTAGACCGATTCTATTCATTCATGGTGAAAAAGCCCATTCACGTTATTTTAGTGAAACTGCTTATGAAGCAGCAGCCGAGCCAAAAGAGTTGATGATTATTCCTAATGCCAATCATACTGACCTATATGACAAAGTAGATGTGATTCCATTTGATAAAATGACTGCATTTTTTCAAGAAAATTTAAAGTAGTTGAATATTTTAACCAAGTTGAACAGATTCACTCGACTTGGTTTTTTTAATGATATTGAGATGATTGCCCAATCATGATGAAAAGAAAATATAAAGTTACACTGACAGTGCTTGTAATGGGCATCGTTGTATTCTTTACTGCCTGTGCCACACTAAATAGTCCTCAATTTGGTAAACTACCTGAACAGGCACGCCTTGAACGTATCCAGCAATCCCCCAATTATATCAATGATGAGTTTGCTTATCCCGAACCAACACCGATGCTACGTGAAGGAGAAAGTACGCTTAAAATTTTTTGGGACAACTTTTGGGCTGAAAAACAACAGAAGAAACCTAATCAGGCAATTCCAAGCGTAAAAACAGATTTACATGCGTTGAATAAAGATCAGGATGTAGTGATCTGGCTTGGACATTCAGCCTACTATATCCAGTTGGCAGGTAAACGGATTCTCATCGACCCTGTACTCAGTGATCATGCAGCACCATTTTCATTTTTAATTAAAGCCTTTGATGGAACGACGATCTATCAAGTAAAGGATATTCCTGAAATTGATTATTTGTTGATTTCCCACGACCATTACGATCATCTTGACTACGCGACTGTCACTCAACTCAAGGACAAAATTAAGCATGTCATTGTACCGCTTGGTGTCGGTTCTCATTTTGAACACTGGGGTTATCCACTGGAAAAAATCCATGAAAATGACTGGTTTGATACCTTAACACTTGATCCAAATCTGAAAATCCACACATTACCAGCCCGACATTATTCAGGTCGATTATTTACCCGAAATAAAGCCTTATGGGCAAGCTACGCTTTGGAAACACCAAAGCAAAAAATATATTTTGGTGGTGACAGTGGCTATGGTTCTCACTTTAAAACCATTGGTGAGAAGTTTGGTGGTTTTGATGTGGTAATGTTAGATAGTGGTCAATATGACCCTCGTTGGTCATTGATTCACATGACCCCTGAAGAAGCCGTACAAGCAGCCACAGATTTAAAAGCAAAAGCCCTGTTACCTATGCACATTGGTCGTTTTACACTCTCACCTCATGCGTGGAATGACCCCTTTAAACGTGTCAGTGCTGCCAGTAAAACTGCACCATTTCAACTATTAACCCCAATTATTGGGCAACCTGTTCTATTAGATCAACCGTTTCAACAATACTCCTCTTGGTGGGAGGAAATTAAATAAAAATTTAATTCCTTATCCACGAACTGTTTTTGGAAATTTTGATATTTCCAATCCCTCTTTCCAGTTGAGAAGCATCGTTTAATGATCAGTGCAAAAATTGAAGTAATCTCTCAACTGGAAACCTTATAAATCAAGAGTCGCAATAATGTTAGGGTCTGTTGACATTTACTGTTCATAAT
>NZ_JWHB01000047.1:0-12790 GCF_000804305.1 Acinetobacter sp. YZS-X1-1
TCCAAATTCGTTTAATTTGTTCAGCATGATGAAGGTCATGCAGATCCCGTTTCGCTCGATGTTCTGGATTGTCCGCGAGATCTAAAGTCCGGTAATAGGTTGAAGCAGCGATCGGTAAAATCCTACAAATCGCATCAACACCATATAACGCCTTATTGTTATGGATAAAATCCACCATTATTTGTGTGGGCGGTCGAGCTCCGCCTGGGCGAAAAAAGCCGCTGCTTTACGTAGAATTTCGTTAGCACGTTGCAGTTCTTTATTTTCGCGTTCCAGTTGTTTGATACATTCTTGGTCTGAAAGCTGCTGTGCTTTAACTGGATTTTGTTGATCTAAGTATTTTTGATACCAAACACGTAGTGTTTCAGGAGTACAGCCAATTTTAGGAGCAATTGCTGTGATTGCAGCCCAATTCGATGGATAATCTTTCTCGGATTCAATCAATAATTGAACCGCTCTTTCTCTGATTTCAGGGGTATATTTTAATTTTGTCATCGGGATAGTCTCTCAGAATATTGACTCTCCGACAAACCCGGTACGGTTCATAAATCATAAATACAGATCATTTGAAAATTTCTAAGTTTCCATCAAAAGCTGTTTTACTACAGGATCTAAATTCATCTAATGTTCATTCATAGCTATTTTGTGTGCAGTCCACATGTAAAGAATTAAATCGAAAGAGCTAGAAATCTCCCTAAATTTATACTTTTTATATTAACCGTTTATCCAGATTCTATTGTTTTCCTAACAAAAGAAAGTTTACTATTTGATTTCGTCACAAAACCAAATAGTGAATGAGTCATGAACAACAAGCGTGGGGGAATCAGAGAAGGTGCGGGTAGAAAACTTAAATACAATGAGCCTACCAAAACAGTAAGAGTGCCTTTATCCAAGATCGTAGAGATTAAAAATTATCTAAATAAAGCAGAGAGCCAATGCCTTAATGATATCGATTTAATCACGCCTGTACAGTCATCTACTTATATGCAAATTCCTTTAGCGGCCGAGAAGGTTGCTGCCGGTTTCCCTTCTCCTGCCCAAGATTTTGTCGACAAGACATTAGATATGAATGAACACCTCATTAGTAATGAGGCAGCGACATTCATTGTAAAAGTAGCTTCTCTTTCCATGAGAGATGCTGGTATTGAAATTGATGATGAACTTGTCGTTGATCGTAGTCTTGAAGCCAAACATGAAGACATCGTTATCGCTCTGATCGACAATGAGTTTACTGTTAAGCGCTTGATGATTGAAGGTAACTATCGCTGGCTTAAAGCTGAGAATCCTGATTGTTCCAATATTTACCTCAGAGATGGCCAGGAGATGGTGATTTGGGGAGTAGTGACTTACGTCATCAAACCCTTCAGGAAACGTAAGTAACTATTCTCTTGGTTTCATCATATGGCATATACAAACAAGATCTTTGCTTTGGTAGATATCAACAACTGTTATGTCAGTTGCGAACGTATCTTTAACCCAAGTTTAAATAACAAACCTGTGATTGTCCTCTCTAACAATGATGGTTGTGCTGTGGCACGCTCACAGGAGGCCAAAGACTTAGGTATCAAGATGGGAGTTCCCCTTTTTCAAATTAAGGACATTGTAGAGCAGCATAAGGTCCAAGTGCTCTCAAGCAACTATGCTTTATATGCAGAAATGTCTCGCAGATTCATGAAGGTCCTGTCTGACTTTGTAACTCCTGAAGAACAAGAGGTCTATTCGATTGATGAATGCTTCTTGGACTTGACTGCTTATGCCAAGAAGTATGATTTGACTGATTATGCACAGACGATTCGTCAGCGTATTTTTACCTGGCTCGGTTTACCAGTATGTATTGGCTTAGGCAGAACTAAAACTGAAGCCAAAATGGCAAATCACATTGCAAAAAAGAACACCTACTTCAATGGTGTGTGTAACCTGGTTGCCATGGATTATTGTGCTATAGAAAGCTTATATGAAACGATAGAGGTAGGTGAAATTTGGGGTGTCGGTAGCAAACATACAAAGAAACTAAATAGTCTTAATATTTATTCTGTGCTGGATTTTGCAATGGCCTTCCCTTTCATGATCAGGGATCAATTTTCCATTGTTATGCACAGAACATTACTTGAATTACATGGTGTCTCTTGTATTGAGTTAGAACATACGCAAGCTCCTCGAAAGCAAATTGTCGCAAGTCGTTCATTTGGCCAAAGGATTTATCATATTGATGATCTAAAAGAGGCTATGAGTCTCTACGTCCAAGATGCAGTTGCCCGCTTAAGAGGTGAGAAGATGTTGTGTGGTTACATGATTGGTTTTGTACAATCCAATCCATTTGAAACACATAAACCTTATTACAGCAAATCTGCAGCACTTACTTTGCCAGAACCAACTGATAACGTTTTAATGTTGTGTAAGATTGCCACAAAAATGATAGATGACTTATATCAGAAAGATGTAGGCTTCAAAAAGTGCGGCGTAATATTGACTTGTCTAGAGCCCAAAGTTAACCACACTTACGACCTGTTTATAGACATGAAACAAATAACCGCAGGCAATAACCTGATGGATTCACTTGAAGAAATCCATCATAAGTTTGGAAAAACCAAGCTTGCTCTGGGTGCAAGTAGGTTACCAAATAGAAGCTGGAATATGTCTCGTAATCAACTGAGCCAGAACTACTTTCGATGGGATCAATTGCTTTGTGTAAAGTAATTTTTAGTGATTACTTCACACCATAATTTATTTTTTCTTCTTTAAAAACTCTTTTAAAGCTTCCTCAGTAATACCCACAAAATTGTTTCTTTTTAGAAAGTCTAGTACTTCTCCGGTTGTTGCACCAAGACCAAAGAGTTGAAGTAAAGTTTTCTTATGCTGAGTAAGCAATTGATTCTGTGTAATGGTCTTTTCATTCAATTCTTTTATATAACAAAGAAGAATATTTTCAAAGTTTTTAGAATCATTTTTGCTATATATTTTTTGATTTTTCTCAACATTTTTTGAATGCTTTTCTTCTTTTGTCGATACAGTTTCAGAAGTATTTTCTGTTGAGGAGTCAGAATTAATATTGTCTGGATTTTGAATATCAAGGTGTAAAATATTCTGGTCTTGTATCATGTTTTTTCCTCAAAAATAAATCTAGAAGCCAATTATTCTGAATATACTTCATTACAGAAATGGCAAAACATGACCATTTTTGGATTCTTAAATTACTGAAAAAAGTCATATTTCGCGATAATAAAAAAATATAAATCAACCATTATTTTCATTAACTTTAATTCATTCACTGACAGCCAATAAATACAGGATGGGATGATGTATATCACATCATCCATGTCAAATCTCGAGCTCGCGTTGCTCGGTCTCAATTTGTATACAGTAGAAAAAAATGAAAGTTAAAGCATCAAGAAATAAGCAGATCATTGTTCGTTTAACTGCAGATGAACATCAAGATATCAATCTTGCCTGCAAGGCATTACAGCTCAATCAATCTGACTATATACGTAAAAAAATTTTAAGTGATGACTACAGTCAATTAATCGATCAACGTGATATTCATACGATTAGAACACTTGGCATTATTCTCCCAAAAATATTGATTGAACTCCAAGATAAAGATTTGATCCCCGAAGAATTATGTGACCTTACAGAGCTCGTTCATGAGTTGAAAATCATTGTGCGTCGACTAAATGACCAGGTACGTTAGACATGATTATTAAAGTAATTCCAAACACCTTAGGCACTTCTGTTGAAAATCGTATCAACGGTTTATCAGACTATATACATAATCCAAATCAAACGCGTATCGACTACCTCAGTGACTATATTACTCAGTTGCACGCTAGCTTTAGTCATGAGCTCATTTCTGAAAAATGTGTTTACTCGAACTCACGTAACTTTCTGGATGAAAATATTGAGTATCAAAAAATTGAAATGTCACAAACTGCCAGTTTGAATACAAGGGTGGATGACCCAATTGTTCATATCGTCGGAAGTTTTAAAAAATTTGAAGTCCCAACGACCCAACAATTAGAAGAACAAATCGATATTTTAAGTAAACATCTCAAAGCAGATGACTTACAAATGCAGTATGCATTGCACATGGATACAGACAATGTACACTTCCATTTGATCATTAACCGAATCCATCCCTACAGAAAAAACAATCATAATGAACATCAAGCGGTGGATCTAGGAGATGGTTGGATCTTGAATGCAGTACATCGAGCTGTTGCAGAAATTGAGGCAAAACAGGGTTGGGACCCTGAACCAAATCCCCTCTTTATCTATAACAGTAAAACTGGAGAATGTGAAAAAAACATCAATCACATATCAAATCCCGATGCATTGAAAATCAGTGCAAAGATTCGTGATCAAGAACATCGACATCAACAAAAGAGTCGATTGAGCAAGGAAATGTCTGTTGCAAGCAACTATCAAGATGAGCTTGAAACAATCATTCAGCCCATTCTAAAAGAGGCAACTAGTTGGCAAGACTGGCATCAACAATTAGCATCTTCAGGAATTTCGTATGAACGTAAGCGTAGCGGTAGTATTTTTACGATAAGGCCCCATGATCAGGAGTCACTAACATTTAAGGCATCGTTATTTTGCAATAAACAAGTCACTTTAAAGAATTTGGAAAACCGTTGGGGGGAGTTTACACCTCATCACGCTGATCAGATCAAAATCTATCAGCCCAAATTGAATACGACAGCTCAGCACACTCCACATGAATCCTCAAAGATCTCTGCTTATCATTTATTCCAGAATAAAGACTTTTTGGTTAAGGAGCTTCATGACGCTTATCTCAAGATGAAATCAACTAAAGATGTTTATAGTCAGAATCGTCGATCCAAGTACCAGGATATCAATTTCGAGAATGAAATTTATAAATACAATAAATCTTCTTTTTTAAAACAACTTCAGAAAAAATTTCCAGAACAGGCTTCTGATACGATTTATACTCTATTACATTATCAACATCATACAGAACAACTGACAACCAGAGCCAAAATCAGGAACGTGTTTCTTATCCAAAATCAAAATTTAAGCCAACAGACTTCTGAAAAGCTATTTGATCAAAATTTTTTGTCTAGAAACTTTGATTCAACCCAAATTACCTCTTATGCTGATTTTTTAAGATTTATCTCACCCACCAATCCCCTATTGATACAACAACAATTTCTATTCGATCAACGTCAGTCTAAAAATTTTATTTATCAAGAAAATCCAGAAATCAAGACTGCTAAAATTTTGTTTGATTCGAATGATCCTAAAGAGCCCATTGGCATTCAGAATAGATATGGGATTCTTATCTTTAGTAATTATTCAATCACCCGGTTAGAGCAATGTATAAAGAATTTACATCCTGAGCATCAAGTATCAGTTCGAGGATCATCAGATTTTAAAAACTTATTCGAAATGCTTTCCCAACATAGATCAAACGAAATTCAAGATACAAACAAAAGTAGAACTCTCCCCGCTCTATCAAAATTATCCTCGGAGCAACTCGAAGCTGGATTTCGACAACTCTATCAACATTTTAAGACAACAGGCGAATGCCAAAGTACAGCGCTGATCAAAACTGGTTTACTACTGAATTGTTGTGGCATCAATATGAGCCAGCTCAAATCTAATTTAGCAGCAGGTATTCAAAAGCATCAATTGCCTCAGCTTAATCAAGAAGATCAGAGTATCTTGATACAAAGGCTGCATAACCTGATCTATACACAAGCCTCAAAATTAAATAAACAATATTTCAACTCAAATGACATCGAGCAAACCTGGCAATTATATTTTTCTTTAGAGCATCAGCCTATGATCAACGAAAATTGCCATAGCCTTGTTACAACTAACGATGCTTCGCAACATTTAAGAGACCTCGCACTTATACCTAAAAATAAAGTGAACGAATCATATCAACAGACAGAATCTTTATCTGAACTTGATTACTTACAGATGTTTGAGTTTTATGAATACAGTCGAAAAGTTAAACTGCGCAAACAACAGGAATTAGAGCGGAATAATATCTTCACAAGGCCAAAAGAAACCTTGAAAGATTCTGATCAAATTTTACAGTCAGCCTACCCTATTAAAAAATATCGTATCGAATACAAATTTGGAGAAACATTTTATATCGATCAAGAGAAAGTCGCTTTTTTTGAAAGCAAAAATACTTTAGATATTACCGTAGTCAGCCAAAAGCGTGACCATATTCACGATGCCTTGTTATTGGCTAGAGATAAATTTGGGGTTGTATGGGTGTCCGGTACAGATGACTTTAAAAGACAGGTGCAAGAAATTGCACGTGCAACAAATATAAGAATCGAATTTGACCACCCATTAGTAATAGATCGTCAAGTTGAAAGCTCAGCGACCGACAAGATAGATCACAATATTGTGCACCAAATAAATGAGTACAAGACTGTTATTCCTAATTCTCCTCCAACATCACCAACTATAGAAGATCAAACAGACCTCATCAATAAAGAGAAATCTACAACATTAGACAAAAATTCTAAGAGTCTAAACCATACAAATGATAGCCTTGATTTTGGTTTCTAATACTCTTAAATAGAATTCAGGAAGAATGAATAATTTTCTAAAAAAAACTAGATTTTTCATCTTTATTGAGTTATAAAATCAATAGCCCCCTAGTTTTATAACAGACTAGTTGGTTAGCTAGAATTAAGGCTAGCGGGAGAAAGTCACTCTTATTTAAAGACATGAAAGGATAACTCGTTTTTTACGTGTTTTTCGTGTGCTTTAAATAAGGTTAAATAGTGAAATCTTCGCAACTATACAATACATTTCTTCTTAATATTCTTCATAAATTGGTTCACAATTCATCGGATAGCTTTACTGTCTCTTTTATTAATATAAATAATTCTAAGATGTTAGAAATATTTTGTGACTCCGTTCTTTCATTTCATTTTTTTGGATACAAGTATATCGGTAATAAATACTATAAAGTACATAATGGTTTAATTTTTAGCTACACTGTAGACCACGGGGAAAAAATTATTACTTTTAAATGTGATTTAAAAAAAGAAATATCTGGGTTAGACTTAATCACTAAAAAATTGTATTTAAATCGAATTTTATTCAATAGCAATTAAAATTAGTCAAATTAATACTGAAAAGTTAATTTAACTATTTTTTCGTTATTTCTTTTGTAAGAAGTCCGCTGAACACACCTTATGAATTCATCCTATAAGCCTTAATTTAAGTCCCCACTTAAAAACAAGTAGGGACTTAAATTTATCACTACAAATAATCAGACATCCATCGAATCTCTTGCGAAAAAACGAAGAACATACAGTGCTGAATTTAAACAGCAGATCGTTCAGGCTTGTAAGGCCCCGGACGTTTCAATTGCTTCGGTCGCTTTGCAACATGGATTGAATACAAATCTTGTATCCAAATGGATTCGCTTAATTGATGGTAAGCTAGGGAATGATCGCTCACCACTCTGGCTTTAGCTTACCGCATTTACTGTGAGTTGGCACTGAATCTGCGTATTAAACTGAGAAGAAGACTAAAACGGCATGCACCTGAACCATTGAAAGAACCAATCCGAGAAAATCAGGTTTGGTCATTAGATTTTATACATGATCAGCTTTCCGATGGTCGCAAGTTTCGATTATTGAATGTGATTGATGATTACCGCCGCCAAGGCCTAGCCATTGAGTCAGGGTTCTCATTGCCCACAATCAGGATTATTCGTACGTTGAATCAATTGCTGGAGTAGAGAGAAAACCATTAGTGATCCGATGCGATAATGGTCCCGAATTTATCAGTCACGAATTTGTGCGCTGGGCTACTGAGCACGGTATTCGTATTGAATATATTCAACCGGGTAAACCACAGCAGAATGCGTATATTGAACGCTATAATCGGACCATACGTTATATAGCTGAATTCTAAAAGGTATAGCACCCAAATATTTTCGTAAGATACCATTTCATAAGGATTTTACTGTGCTACTCAATTTTATAATCAACTATAGTTGGCTGAGCAAGCATTTGTTTGATACATTGGAAGAAGTTTAGGATTACGTAACTGATTGGCTGTGGCATTACAATCATGAAAGACCACACCAAGCTAACAAAGGAAAGTTATCTTTAATGGCTGCTTAACCTCTACTTTTAACTTCGGTTATTTATTTATGGGAGGATTACCCACGGATTTAACTGAATAGACCACTTTCCACTTTATCCCCCCCTATTTTATTTAAAACTTTTATCAATCAGCTGCTTAAAATCTTCTAAATTCTGCTCTGCCAGTGACTCTAAAGCTATTCTTACAATACTAGATCTGTTAACACGAGCGTTATTACTTTTGATAATTAGCTCATCAATTAATTCACTTAATTCTTGGTTTAAAGAAAAGGTACAACGAACGAATTTCTTTTGTGAAACTTCTAGATCCTTAACTCTTTTATCAGCTCCAGATATGAAATTTTCAACCAGTTTATCCTGATCTGAAAGCTCGTCAGTTTTCTTTTTTAAACCGCTAAGACCTGCCATAGTTATACTCCTAAAAACTCTTGAGCTATCCCTTCAATTTCTGCTTTTGCTTTAAAATCACTTGTTACTTCAAAAACAGATAGGCCATTTTCATCTGCATCATCATAAACATTTCGATTTGTCGTAATTTGGTCTAAGGCTTTTATTCCGAACGATATACAGGCTTCTTTAGCATCTAGAATTCGCTGTACTTGTGACGGTAATGTTGGGCATTGTGTAATGATTGCTCTTGCATTCAAATCTGGATTCACTGCTCGCGCCAGTTTTAATACTTGCTCCATATGATCCAAAGTCTTTAGATCTCTACGTTTAGGCCTAAAAGGCAATAGCATATGTGTTGCTATAGTCATAGCAGAACGCAATGCTTCCGAATCTTGCCCACCAGCATCAATGATAATATCTTCATATCTTTTTGATAAATCTTTTAAAACTTGACGAATATTGCCTGAAGCTTGTACAGATGGAATATTCTTTAAATCCTCATTCTCATCACGCTCTTTAATCCAGTCAGTAGTTGTACCTTGAGGATCTGCATCTAGAAGAAGAACATCTCTATTCTTTTTTTGTAAATAAACCGCTAAGTTTTGGGCAAGGCAGCTTTTACCAGCTCCGCCTTTTTCACCACCTACTAAAATAATCATAAGTTATGTAAGTTACGTAATTTTGTTAAAAACAATGTACAAGTTTCAATCTCCTGAATCAACTATTGTGAAAAATAAAGTTAAAAAATAAAGTTATCCACAAGTAATGCTCTTTTTTAATTTTATATATATTTTTAAATTTATATTTATAGGACCTTTGTATGCCTTATGTAGTCTAATGCTCAGAGGATTTATATGGACGTTTTCCTGACAATAAGTGGACATTTTCCTTTATTTAAATGGACGTTTTCCTGACAATAAGTGGACATTTTCCTTTATTTAAATGGACGTTTTCCTGATATAAATGGACGTTTTCCTGGCATAAATAGGTCTTCCATTAATGGTCATTAAGTGTTAATGTCCATTAATGATATTTGTTTCTCTAATCACAATATGGCAAATCTAATTTATAAAGATAATAACTTGATTGAAGCATCTTATGCGTTGACTTTGTCTGAACAACGCTTAATTTTAGTTGCGATTATTGCAGCTAGGGAAATTGAAAAAGAGCTTACATCGGATACCTTGCTAACAATACATGCATCTGAATACATGAAGCACTTTAATTTGGGTCGTCAAGCGGCCTATGAGGCTCTTCAGGGAGCGTGTGATAACTTGTTTGAACGTAGACTCACCTATAAGGCCATAGATCCTGTTACAGGTAAGCCAGCGGTCTACAAAAGCCGTTGGGTATCAAAAGTTGGCTATGTTAAAGAAGCTGCATGCGCTCAACTAATTTTTGCTCCTGATATTTTACAGCTTTTTGTAAAACTTGAAGAAAAATTTACCCGTTATGAATTAAAGCAAATTTCTCAATTATCTAGCGTATACGCTATACGGCTGTATGAACTTTTGATTAGATGGCGTAGCAAAGGCAAGCTATATATTAGTATGGTTGAATTGCGTGATAAGTTAGGTTTACTTGAAAATGAATATAAAACCATGGGCGATTTTAAAAAGCGTGTATTGACGGTTGCCATAGATCAAATTAATAAACTTACTGATATCGACGTAAGTTATGAGCAGAAAAAAGAAGGAAGAACAATTACACATATCGAATTTTCTTTTAATCAAAAAGCTTCCTTAATTGTTAGTGATAAGGTACTGGAACCGACATATCAGTTGACACCAAAACAATCTATATTTTTCGCTCAAAAATTGTGTGACCTTATCAAATATCCCGAATTCGGGGGAAAATATGCCAATGTAGGTGAAGAGATCGAAGCGTTTAAAGAAAGGATTTCACTTGAACTTCTCGACCCTGAAAAGGTAAAAAAGTATTATCCTGATTTGTTAAAAGTGGGCTATAAAGAAAAATATAAATCAGAAAAGTTATCATAACCTGAATAATAGAAATTCTTATTTTGAACACTACTAACCTATAGAAAAAAATTTAGTCTGTCTTGGTAACCCTAATTCTATAATTTGGTCTTTATTGAGAAGTGTCCATTTTAATTGGAAGGCTATTACATGAACGGTTAGCAGCTGATCTATAAGGAATATTAAATTATAAAGTTACATAACTTACGCAACTTATGAACTTATGTAATCCTGAAGAGAGTGATGAGATGGAAACCTCTCCCGGTCATGCTTGTCAGGGATTTGTCCATATATGGAAGTGCAGTGCTGAAAACTAAGGATCCATCTAATGAGAAGAACTGCCCGGGATTAATCTGCCAGGAATATTAAATTATAAAGTTACATAACTTACGCAACTTATGAACTTATGTAATCCTGAAGAGAGTGATGAGATGGAAACCTCTCCCGGTCATGCTTGTCAGGGATTTGTCCATATATGGAAGCGCAGTGCTGAAAACTAAGGATCCATCTAATGAGAAGAGCTGCCCGGGATTAATCTGCCAGGAATATTAAATTATAAAGTTACATAACTTACGCAACTTATGAACTTGTGTAATCCTGAAGAGAGTGATGTGATGTAAAACTCTTTCTATACTGCCATACTTACAATACCAGCGCACAGCCCAAAGAATGATTTCGCCCCAAAGATGATGCCGACTATGGAAGTGATTCATCTATTGAACCTTTAGCTGAAAAGCTATTTACAACACTGCCAATTTTTCCTCTTTTATAGCGTTTACTCTAATTTCAACTGCTACAAAAGAGGAAAGACGATTCATCAATTAATAGTCAAAGCTGAAGAAATTTTCAGGGAAACAAGAACGGAAAGCTTTTTGAATATCGCTGTACTCACACTCAGGATGCTTCTCTAAATAACGTCTAGTCCAAATCAGTGTGGCTTCATAATCGTTAAAGCACTGATCGAGTTGTAAAAAAATCCACAGTTCATGGGCTTTTTGAATGAAAAAGTCATTGATAATCATGAGAGCAATTTTCTTTTCAGTGTTTGAATCCGGGTATGAGTACATAGTATGTTTCTCCTATAGAGATGATAAATAGATTAATTGATAAGCTATTTATAACACATAAAAAATGTGTTTGTCACATAATTTATGTGATTTTTGTAATTTTATGGTCTGTGTTATACTTCTAATCCAAACAGATTGTATTTATCACGATGCCGTACGAAGAATTTCAAAGACTTATGGGGAAAGCAGGTCTTTCAATTAAGGAATTTGCAACATTATTGGACATGAACCCAAATTCCATAACTAACTATAAAAAGATCGGAAAAGTACCTACTCATATTGCTGTTCTGGTTTATTTGCTTTCTAGCATGAAAGATGAGGGTGTAGACTTTTACCCTATTTTCGAAAAAATTAAGTCGTATTCAAAAGACTAAGACTCTAGTTTTTTTGATTGTTTTAAGCTGTTAGTGATGACGTAAAAAATGCCTGAAGTTCAGGCATTTTTTGTTTCAGGGACTTATAAGCCTCGATAGAACTTTTCAATAAAGTTTCGAGTTTTGAGAACCAGGGTATTCATCATGGTCTTACGTTTTGAGATCTTAGGGCGAGCAATCGGTAAGTCTTTGACATCTTCCCGGCTAGGTAGACGCTGGGTGTATTCATATTGGCTGAGCACCGTTTTGAAGACTTCAGGTTTGATGGCTTCTTTTTGACACAGCTCATTCAGTGCCTTTTCTTTCTCCACATCCCAAAACTGAACAAAGGCTTGTTCAACGCTTTGACCATCGGCCATGCGTGGAATGTTTTCATCCAGAAACTTTTGAATCAGCTCTTGTTTGTCATACAAGTTGTGGTTGGTCGAGATGATATCTTGCACTTGGGAACGATACTGTTGTTTCTTTTCTGGATCTTTATGATTGACCACCGATTGCAGTAAATTCAGGATATAACCGACATTCACGGTATCGCGGTGGATCAGTTCCAGTTGGAAATTGACATCATTGAGGATCGATACTTTGTCTTTAGGCTGGACCACACGGACGTTGTTGTACAGATATTTGTATTGTGAGGTATGTTTCTGGAATTCTGCCTTATTTAAATTGGTATCGTCCTAGTCATACTCGACAAAGTTTTCCAATTGGGCATTGATCCGCATCAGCTTTTCGGGTTTACGCCCCTATTTCTTATAGTATAAATTTTTGAAATATAATACTATTTACTTTGGAATTACATGCGATGCGATAAATTTCGAATAAGAGATTTTATGTTAAATAATGGTTTTTATATGATCTAGTATTTCTAAATATAA
>NZ_JWHB01000048.1:0-1422 GCF_000804305.1 Acinetobacter sp. YZS-X1-1
AAGGAAAAGGTGAAGGCTTTGAACCAGAAACAGACTGAAACTGATGTGATCATTATCGGTGGTGGGCAGGCCGCTTTATCTACCGCTTATTTTTTAAAGCGCAAGAAAATCCCATTCATTATATTGGATGAGCAAAATCAAGCGGGGGGTGCCTGGCTGCATACCTGGGAGTCATTGCGTCTTTTTTCTCCTAATACCTGGAGTTCTCTATCCGGTTGGATGATGCCCATCACTGAACAGACCTATCCAACACGAAATGAGGTGATCCAGTATTTATCGGCTTATGAACAGAGATATCAATTTTCGATTGTTCGTCCAGTACATGTCGATCGTGTGGAATCGAAGGGAAAGTATTTAGACGTATATGCTGGAGAAAAGTTTTGGCGAGCCAAGGTGGTGGTCAGTGCAACAGGGACATGGCGCCAGCCGTTTATTCCTGATTATCCGGGACAGGAAAACTTTCAAGGCACGCAGTTACATTCAGCCCATTACCTGAATGCAGATTCATTTAAAGATAAGAAAGTCATCGTGGTGGGTGGGGGGAATTCGGGCGCGCAAATACTCGCTGAGGTTTCACAAGTTGCTGAAACCATTTGGGTCACAAAAACTCCGCCTCAATTTTTACCTGATGATGTCGATGGTCGAGTACTGTTTTTAAGAGCAACTGAGCGTTTAAAAGTACAACAAGAAGGAAGAAAAGTTGACCAGCCAATAGGTGGCCTAGGTGATATTGTGATGATCGATAGTGTCAAAGAGGCAAGGAATAGAGGAGTCTTACATAGCCGTCCACCTTTTCAATCTTTAGCTACAGATGCAGTTATTTGGCCAGATGGAAAAAAAGAGAAAATTGATGTGATTATTTGGTGTACTGGATTTAAGGCTTCATTAAATCATCTAAAAAGTATAGATATAGTAGAGCGAGATAACTTTGTAGAAGTTCAAAATGGAAGGTCTATTAAGTTACCTAACTTGTGGTTAGTTGGATATGGAGATTGGACAGGTATGGCATCTGCAACATTAATTGGCGTTTCTAGAACAGCGAGAGCTACAGTAGATGAGATCTTCACTTATCTACAAGAAATTAATACTAAAAAATTTTCAGAATAATTATCCATATCGAGTATAAGAATTTTAGAATCGGTTTTGTGTCTAGGCTACTGGGAGCATTCCAATATTTTGATTATTATTTCACTAAAAGTGTCTACAAGATCATGCTCTTCATTAAGCCATAATTTTTGATATTTAAACCTAATTTCATGAATTGCACTAAAAAGAGGGAACTCTTTCATAATTTATAATTAAATTAGAAGTTTTCTTAGGAAGCTGTTTAATATTATTGATATCTATACAGTTTTTCTTGTAAAAGCGCTTCATTTATAGTGAGTATTTCAATAAAATAAGGGAGCTAGCTCCCTTATTTTA
>NZ_JWHB01000049.1:0-11331 GCF_000804305.1 Acinetobacter sp. YZS-X1-1
CATTTGCTAATTAAAGATTACTCGCAACTTGATATGTGATGAATGAAAAGATGTAGGCTAATGCAAACAAATAAGTTGCCATAATGATGGGCTGTTTCCAGCTGCCAGTTTCTCGTCTAATTGTTGCTAACGTAGCAAGACAATGGGGAGCAAAAATAAACCATACCAATAATGATAAACCTGTGGCTAACCCCCATCCATCCGGGCCTGAAATTTGACTTAACAGACTTTGAGTTACTGTATCTTCATCACCTGACATCGCATAAATCACCCCAAGAGCAGCAATTACAACTTCCCTTGCTGCCATAGCAGGAATGAGTGCAATACATATTTCCCATGTAAACCCAATAGGCGCAAATATAGGATGAATTAAATGCCCTAACTGACCAGCTAAACTATAGTTAATGGCCGGCATGGTTGCATTATCTGGTGGTTGAGGGAACGTGACTAGCACCCATAACAAGATAGACAGCGCAACGATAATGCCACCAACTCGTTTTAAGAAAATAGTTGCCCTATCATATAAGCCTAATGCAATATTTCTAATATCTGGAATTCGGTATGTGGGAAGTTCAAAAATAAAAATACTTTCAGTTTTATCTTTTCGAACCAACTTCAGAAAGACTGAAACTAATAACGCTGAGACTATTCCCGACATATAAAGACCAAAAAGGACTAATCCTTGCAGACTTAACCAGCCGTAGATTAATTGGTTGGGAATAAATGCCGCGATCAATAAAGCATATACTGGCAATCTTGCTGAACAGGTCATCAAGGGTGCAATCATAATTGTTGCTAATCGGTCCCGTTCAGAGCTGATACTTCTGGTTGCCATAATTCCGGGAATGGCACAAGCAAAACTGGATAGCAGAGGAATAAATGAACGGCCGCTAAGCCCGGCTTTAGACATTAATTTATCTAAAAGAAATGCTGCCCGGGGTAAATAGCCTGACTCTTCAAGCATTAAAATGAAGAAGAATAAAATCAAAATCTGAGGCATATATGCAAGCACGCTACCTGCACCAGCAATTACCCCATCCACAACCAAGCTTTTTAATAGAGGATGTTGGATTAGTGGTCCAATAAAATCACTGAGCCATGCGACAAAATTTTCAATGAATTCAATAAAAGGCGTTGCCCATATAAATACCGCCTGGAACATCACAAACATGGTTAAAGTTAAGATTACTAAACCCAATACAGGATGTAGAAAAATTTTATCTAGAAATGCGGTTCTTTTATCACCACTGTCATTATTTAAAATAACTTGTTTGGTGATTTGTTTGACCTGTTCAAAATGACTTAATTCAGAATGATAAGGAGTAATAAAAAGATTTTTTTGATCTAATTGATTAATTAAATCTTGAATTCCTTTTGTTTTAACTGCGACAGCTTCAACTACAGGGATACCTAACAGTTGAGACAGTTTATCCTTATCAATGGAAATACCACGCTTTTTGACCTCATCCATCATATTTAATACAAGAATCATAGGGCGATTTAGAGCACGAACTTCGAGAACCAAGCTCAAATGTAAGCTTAAATTTGTGGCATCTACAACGCATATAAAAATATCGGGTAGAACTTCACCTTTTAGCTCGCCCAAACAAACTGCCCTGGTGACTTCTTCATCTAAACTACTAGGTTTTAAACTGTAAGTTCCGGGTAAGTCCAATACTCGTACTGCATCACCAGAAGGTAATTTAAAAGAACCTTCTTTTCTTTCTACGGTAACTCCAGCATAGTTGGCAACTTTTTGTCGCGTACCAGTAAGCGTATTAAATAAAGAGGTTTTTCCACAATTTGGATTACCGACTAATGCAATGTTCTTAATCTTCATTGGATACTAACTCTACAAAAATTCTTTCAGCTTCATTCTTTCTTAATGCGAATCTTGAAGTTTCAATTTGAACTAAAACAGGATCTCCGCCAAAAACACCTTTAGCGAGTACTTGTAGAGTTTCACCCTCTCTAAAACCTAATAGTTGGAGCCGTTCCAATACGGGATCAGTGGTATGACTGTATTGATTACCTTTTTTGAGATCTCTAATTTTGACGATCTGATTTTGTTTAACTTGAAATAGATTCATTTTCGATACTCTTACTTCAAAGCCAAAATCTTTCGAGCACCATTAAGCACGAATAAAGAAACCAGGATGCCAATGATTAAGTCTGGGTAAGCTGATCCCGTCCACGCCACGAGTACACCGGCAAATATAACGCCCATATTTACGACAACGTCATTCGCCGAGAAAATCCAACTGGCTTTCATATGTGCGCCATCTTCTCGATGACCAGAAATAAGATATAAGCATGTCACGTTAGCTATAAGTGCGAGCAGGCCAATAACAATCATGAGCGTTGATTCTGGCTCGCTTCCAAACATGAATCGTCTAATGACATCAATAATCACGATGACAGCAAGTAATAACTGAATCCAACCTGCGAAATGGGCTGCTTTCACTTGATATTTCGCAGCTTTTCCGACGGCATATAGCGCAATACCATAAACGGCTGCATCGGCAAACATATCTAGAGAATCAGCAATCAATCCTGTAGACGCAGCAATAATTCCGCTGATGAATTCTATAAAGAAAAGTAGAGCATTAATGCCTAATAACAGTTTAAGTACTTTAGCTTGTCTCACAGGATCAGGTTCATTAGGTATATCGCCTGAAGAAAGCTGTGTTTCATCAAGTTTCGCCCCAAAACCCAGTCCTTCAAGTTTGGCCGTAATTTGCTGACTCCCTTCATTATGGAAGACTTTCAGTTTTCGATTGGGAAGATCAAAAGTAAGACCTTTAACTGCTTCAATATCTGCAAGAGCCATACGGACCATTTGCTCTTCAGCAGAGCAATCCATTTTAGGAATGGTATAGGTACTTGTTTGCTTAGCCTGTTGATTGCTTATATAAGTTTCAGTCTTCACAAGCTTTGCACCAAAACCCAAAGCTTCAAGTTTGGTAGTTATATTTTCATCTTTTTGATTATGTAGAACCTTTAAAGACCGGTTAGGTAAATCAAAGATGAGTTTTTGAACACCATCAATTGAAGATAGCGCCATACGAACCATCTGTTCTTCCGCAGAACAATCCATTTTGGGAACTAAGTATTCACTCATGTAGTGCGAATCTTTTAAAACGTCTTCAGTGCTTAAATTTTCTTTGGGATCAGAACCACAACAGGATTGAGCGGTATCTTCACAACTGTTTGAAGTGTTACAGCAAGGAGATGAAGATTTTTTTTCTTCCTCTTCACCACAACAGCTAAGCGTATTATCACAATTCTTTGAATTGTTTGCTTCTGCAATTGATGGATGATTTTCTTGTTGAGATTTCTTATCTTCGCATGGTGTTTCTTTACTACATCCACAACCACTCATAATTATACCCATTAAAAAAATTTATAAACTTTGAATATTAGAATCCCTATAGTTACTATAGAGTCAAGATTTTTTGGAAATACCAACTCAATGCATTTAAAAATTGGTGAACTCTCTAAAAAAACCTCATGTTCAGTATTAACAATTAGGTTTTATGAAAAGGAAGGTTTAATTCCGGAACCCGAAAGAACGGAAGGAAATTACCGCCTTTACGATATAGGCTATGTTGAGCGAATTAAGTTTATTTTGAATTGCCGAACTTTAAATATGAGTTTGAATGAAATTCGTCAATTACTCACCTATAAAGATAATCCCAAGAAAAATTGTTCAGATGTGAATGAATTAATTGACTTACATGTCAGTGCTATCAGAGAAAATATAATCAAGCAACAAAAGCTTATTGAACAATTATCTGATTTAAGAGGTACTTGTGATGGTTTATGTACAATTGACCAATGTGGAGTTCTAAAAAATCTAGCTTGATTATCTAGACCTATGCTTTTTCAAAAACTCTGTATATCTTTACTTAAGGCTGCAAAAAGATTAAGGTGACTTAAATTTTGTGATCAGATCTTAGATAGCTTTGGTTAGCTTCCGATTGGTGTTTTAAATACAGATTTGTGTATGAAGAGAAAAACATTTCTAATCCAGATATTGGTACTCTTATTCACATTCCAGAATATTTGGAGTGTGGCAGAGGCTGCTTGTCTGCATGAAATGCCAAACATACCCAATTCAATACTCTCTAATCCAATCGATTTAGACGAAAAGAGTGATAGTCCTCGTCAAGCACTTTATTCCCTAGAAAACTATAAAGAAATCTATGACTATTGTCAGAAGGTTTGTTTTAACGAAAAGTGCAGTCATTTCTCAAATACAATCGTGATTCAGATTGACCCACCCGATGATCTGAAGCTTAAAGCTAATTTTGAGACCGGCATTACCCCAACTTATTTGGGAATAACTTTTTATAAATCCCCTTATCTGGATCAATTAACCCCGCCTCCCGATTTGCCCCTACTATTGGTGGGGTAGTCTTATAAAAGCCCACCACTCCTAATTTCATTATGCGTGGGGCATTTTCATGTCAAAAAACAAATTACATCAGGATACCTCCATCCTGAATTTATCCTGGTCAGCCTTAGGTAGCGGTATCTTGCTATCTGCAATGATCAGCTTCAGTACTTCCGTAGTCGCCAGTACTCAAGATTTAACGCTGCAGCAAGCTATTGAGCAGGTTAACCAATATCAAGCGTCCCAAAATTTCTGGGAAACGCAAAACAGCATTAATGCCACGAATCTTCAGCAAAGTAAGCTGTTTAAAAATCCTGAACTGTCAGTTGAACAAACGGGATTTGGTTCAAATAATGAAAAAGAGCTTACCATTGGCATATCACAACCCTTGGATATTTTTGGTGAGCGAAGAGCAAACCAAAAATTAGCCAGTCTCTCTACAGATAAAACAGCGCTGAAACAGAAGATTTATCAAGCACAAATTGAGCTTGCAGTGAAATATGTATGGTCACAACTGGCCATTGCTGAACTTGAAAAAAACATTGTCAATGAACAACTTCGGGTGAGCCAAGAAAACCTTCAAGCAATCGAAAAGCGCTTTAATGCAGGCAGTATTGCCCAAGTAGATGTAAATCGCGCACGTTTAAGCCATGCTGAAAATATCCGTCTTTTTAGACAGGCAGACTTACAGGTACAAGTGGCCACCCAACAATTATCAAATTTATGGGGTACGTCTGATAAGTCATTGCAGGTAAACCTCTCTTCACAAAAGCTCTGGCCAAAATCGACTCATGAACAGGTTCAAGAATATTTAGCGGAAAACTACGTTGAGAAATATCGGGCTTTACTGGTATTAGAGTCTCAAGCAACGGTTGATCAACTAAGGGCAAAGGCACGTCCTAACCCCACTTTAAACCTAGGTGTCAACCGCACCCAATCCTTGGAAAACTCCACACAAAATCAATTAGTAGTCGGAGTCAGTGTACCGCTTAATATTTTCGATCGTCAGCAAAATGGCATAAAAATCGCGCAAGAAAAAATGAACTTATTAGAGCGTCAGAAAGAGTTTTATCTGAAGCAAAATGCGCTGCAAATAGGCACAATTTTAACCGAGTTGCAGGGTTTAGAGCTGCAATTCAAAGTCGTTGACGAGACTCAAATTCCTTTGGCGACTCAAGTTCAAAGTAAGACGCTACAAGGTTTCTTGGCAGGCAAGTTTGCTTTAACCGATGTTCAGCAAGCCACGCTTCAATTACAAGACATCCGTCTGCGTAAAGTCCAGTTGTTACGGGATGGCTGGCAAAAGGCCATTGAAGCAGAAAGTTTGAGCTTAGGCATTAGCCCAAGTGAAGTCATGTCGAAAGATGCTATTGCACAAATCAATCAAAACTTATGGCAAGACATACAGGCCATGCCTGTCATTGGTGGGGGAAATTAACATGTTCGATCTTAAAAACAGCTTAAAAAAACAGAGCGGAAAAATCTCTCAACCTCTACTGATTAGTTTGGTTATCGGCGCTACCGTACTCCTCAGTATTTTTTTGATCTTAACTGGTAAGAATAAATCGGAAACATCAGATGAACATGCAGAGGAAGAAAGCGGAGAAGAACATGGCGGTGAAACCGAAGAGCATGCAGAAGGTGTGAGCCTGACTGCCAAGCAACTGGTGGAACAAGGCATACAATTATCAGCGGTCGATCAAGGCCCGGTGGTTAAATTAAGTTCTTATCCTGCCAAACTGAATGTGAATACTGACCAGCAAGCGCACGTCTCACCGAGTTTTAGTGGTCATGTAGAAAATGTCTATGTAGAACTCGGTCAAAAAGTTCAGAAAGGACAGCCTTTGGCTGCGTTGCTTGTTCCTGATCTAGTTGATCAGCAGGCCAATCTTAAAATTGAACAAACCAACCTTGAACTGGCGAAACAAGACTATGATCGTGAGCGTCAGCTTTGGTCACAGGGCATTTCAGCAAAACAGGACTATCAACGTGCTTATAACAGCTATAAACGGGCACAAATTCAGGTTCAAGCGGCCCAATCACGTTTAAGTGCATTTGGTGCAGTGAATGCCAGTAACGGACGCTATATTTTGAAAGCTCCCATTTCTGGCGTGATCAGTAAAAAGGATTTGGTTCTCGGGGAAAATGTTCAGTTAGCCGATCAACTCTTTACGATAGACCGGTTAGATCAACTCTGGCTTGAGTTTATTGTTCCAAATTCTGAAATTATGGGCTTAGCCCCGAATCAAAAGATCGAATTTAAATCCTTGCAAACAGAAAAGGTTTATCAAGCTGTTATTCAGACTTTAAATACTGAAGCGGATATTCAAACAGGTCGTCTTCAGGTGCGAGCAAAAGTTGAATCGAATGCAACCGAATTACGTCCAAACTTGATGGTGAACGTACAGTTGCAACAACGGAGTGAAAGTACCGCATTACGGGTACTTAAGTCCGCAGTTCAGAATGTCGATGGAAAAGATGTGGTTTTTGTCGCCACTCAGCATGGACAAAAAGTTGAATTCAGTCCGCAACCTGTGAAATTAGGGCAATCATCTGGGGAGAGCCAATGGATTGAAGTGGTGAGTGGGCTTAGTCAGGGACAAAAATATGCCGCTCAAGGCAGTTTTTTACTGAAATCCGAGCTGGAAAAAGGAGAGGCTTCACATGAGCACTGAAACTCCTCAAATTCCAGACCACGAATCGGTAAAACCTGAAGGACTGTTTGATCGACTGATCCAGTTTTCTATCCATAACGCAATCTGGGTCATGCTGTTTATTGCGGCTTGGATTGCTATTGGTATTTATAGTTATCAAAAGTTACCGATTGATGCTGTACCAGATATTACCAATACTCAGGTGCAGATTAACACTTCAGCCAATGGTTTTACGGCTTTAGAAATGGAACAGCGGATTACATATCCAATCGAGAATGCCATGTCAGGCATGCCGAAAATGGAACAAACCCGTTCTATTTCACGCTACGGCTTATCGCAAGTGACCATCATTTTTGAAGATGGCACGGATATTTACTGGGCCAGACAGCTTATCAACCAGCGCTTGCAAGAAGCAATGGGAGAAATGCCTGAAGATGTGCAACCTAACATGTCACCTATTTCGACAGGTTTAGGTGAAATCTATCAATGGGTGATTAAAGCCGAACCAAATGCTAAAAAACCGGATGGGACCGCTTATTCGGCTATGGATTTACGTGAAATTCAGGATTGGATTGTAAGGCCACAATTACAGCGCGTAAAAGGCGTTGCGGAGATCAACAGCATTGGTGGCTTTAATAAAACCTATGTGGTTGCCCCGGATCTGAACCGATTGCAACAATTGCAAATTCCTTTGTCTGATTTACAAACTGCCTTAACAGAGAATAATGAAAACCGTGGTGCTGGCTATATTGAGAAAAATGGACAACAGCTAACGGTTCGTGTTCCCGGCACTTTAAACACGATTGAAGATATCCAGAACATCAGTATTGCCAATAAAAACGGCTATCCGATTCGGGTGGCAGATGTCGCCAATGTCTCAATTGGTCATGACTTGAGAACAGGGGCTGCAACCTATAATGGTGAAGAAACTGTATTGGGTATTGCCATGATGATGATGGGAGAAAATAGCCGTACCGTTGCTCAAGCCATTGATGAAAAGGTGCAATCGATCCAGCAATCGCTACCTAAAGGTGTGGTGATTGAGACTGTGTATGACCGTACGCATTTGGTTGATCGGGCGATCAAAACCGTTCAGAAAAATTTGATTGAGGGTGCAATCCTCGTCATTGTTATTTTATTTCTCTTTCTAGGTAATTTCCGTGCTGCGCTGATCACGGCTTGCGTTATTCCACTGTCAATGCTGTTTACCTTGACGGGAATGGCAGAGCAGAAGATTAGTGCAAATCTGATGAGTTTAGGGGCACTGGACTTCGGTATTATTATTGATGGTGCAGTGGTTATTGTAGAAAACTGTATCCGTCGGCTAGCAGAAGCTCAGAAGCTGAAAGGTGGTTTACTTAGCCGTTCTGAAAGATTTAAAGAAGTCTTCTTGGCTGCAAAACAGGCGCGTCGTCCTCTGATTTTTGGACAGTTAATTATTTTGGTGGTTTATCTACCTATCTTTACCCTGACGGGTGTAGAAGCCAAACTTTTCCATCCTATGGCAATGACTGTTGTACTGGCTTTAATTGGGGCCATGATTTTATCTGTCACTTTTGTGCCAGCCGCAGTTGCCCTATTTGTCACTGGAGAAGTCAAGGAAACCGAAAGTCGCTGGATGCATTGGCTTAAAACCAAATATGAACTGCTTTTAGATAAAGCCTATGAGCTTCGTTTATTTGTGACTATTGTGGCTGCCTGTATTTTAGTGCTTACGGGCGTGCTAGCCACTCAAACAGGTAGCGAGTTTGCACCTCAACTGGGTGAAGGTGATTTTGCTGTTCAGCAAATGCGTTCCCCAAGTACAGGGTTAGAACAGTCACTGAGAATGCAGGAAAATACTGAAAAGTTACTGTTGAAAGAATTTCCTGAAATTAAAGCGATCTTTGCTCGTACCGGTACAGCAGAAGTGGCCACAGATGTTATGCCACCCAACATTTCAGATGGCGTGGTACTGTTAAAACCTCATGATGAATGGCCTGATCCAAAACAAACGATTGATGAGCTTCGCCAAAGAATGATTACTTTCTTAGCGACATTGCCGGGAAATAACAGTGAGTTCTCGCAACCCATTGAACTGCGCTTTAACGAGTTAATTTCAGGGGTGCGAAGTGATGTGGGTGTCAAATTATTTGGTGATGACATGGAGATTCTAAATCGCGAAGCGAATAAAATTTCTCAAAAAATTAACTCAATTTCAGGCGCGACAGCCGTTAATGTAGAACAGACCAGTGGCTTACCCTTGTTGAATGTAGAGGTGGATAAGTCCAGAGCTGCACAATATGGCTTGTCGGTAAGAGCAATTCAGGATCTGGTAGCTACAAGTGTCGGTGGCCAGAATGTTGGAACAATTTTACAGGGAGACAAGCGTTTTGATTTTGTCATCCGTCTAGATGAATCCCAGCGTAGTCCTGAACAGTTAGCGGTACTTCCTATTCAATTGCCGAATGGTGGTTTAGTCCAACTGCAAGATGTGGCACGCGTTGAAAATATCCTGGGTATTAATCAGGTCAGCCGTGAAAATGGTAAACGTCGAGTGGTTATTACTGCAAATGTAGAAGGACGTGATTTAGGCTCATTCGTAACAGAGCTTCAGAGCACGTTATCCAAACAGGAATTACCAAGCGGTTATTGGATAGATTATGGCGGTCAATTTCAAAATCTGATGTCTGCAAAAGCGCGTATGCAATTGGTGGTTCCGCTCGCATTGTTGACGATCTTTATTTTATTGATGGCTGTATTCCATAATATCAAAGAAAGCTTACTGGTCTTTAGTGGTGTACCGTTTGCCTTATGTGGAGGCTTAATCGCGTTGTGGTTGCGTGACATTCCATTATCCATGTCAGCAGGGGTTGGCTTCATTGCACTATCGGGGGTGGCTGTACTGAATGGCTTAGTCATGCTCACCTTTATCAAAGAGTTGCGACAACAATATGACCTTTATTATGCAACGTGGCAGGGTGCAATTTTGCGTCTTAGACCTGTGCTGATGACCGCTTGTGTGGCGTCCCTTGGGTTTGTCCCGATGGCTTTGGCAACCGGAACTGGGGCAGAAGTACAGAGACCTTTAGCAACAGTGGTTATTGGAGGAATTATCTCCTCTACCCTGCTTACATTGGTTTTATTGCCCGTACTGTACCGCTGGATGAATGAAAAGAAAGTTTCTTAATCCAATAGATTAGTCGATTTACAGCAGAGATATTGGCTGTTATCCAATATCTCTGCTCATCATAAATAGAATAAGGAAAATATTTTATGTCAGAACATCATGATCATAGCCATGCGGTTGTTACTGAAGAAAATAGTAAGAAGTTAATGGTTGCCTTAGGTTTAACGACTACTTTTTTAATAGTAGAAGTTGTCGCTGCTTTTATTACCCAAAGTTTGGCTTTGTTATCTGATGCAGCTCATATGTTTACTGATGTAGCCGCTTTAGCTATTGCTCTTGCCGCTATCAAAATTGGTAAAAAAGCCGCAGATGATAAAAGAACTTTTGGCTATCAGCGATTTGAAATTTTAGCGGCTCTGTTTAATGCGGTGATGCTTTTTGTGGTAGCAATATATATTGTATATGAAGCTTATCAACGTTTTACGAACCCTGCTGAAATTCAAAGTGTTGAAATGATGATTGTCGCGGTCATTGGTTTGGTCGTAAATTTGATTTCAATGAAAATCCTTTCTGCTAGTGCTGAAGGAAGTCTAAATATAAAAGGTGCATATTTAGAAGTTCTTAGTGATGCTCTAGGATCGATAGGCGTGATTATCGGAGGAATAGTTATTTATTTTACCCAGTGGATGTGGGTTGATACCGTAATCGCTGTGTTAATTGGCTTCTGGGTCTTACCTCGAACTTGGATTTTATTAAAACAAAGTATTAATATTCTGCTTGAAGGGGTTCCTGATGAGATTGATATTGAGTCGTTAAGAAATGATTTATTGATGCTAGAGGGTGTTGAAGGGATTCATCAGTTGAAAGTCTGGGCTATATCTTCAAAAAACATTCATTTAACTGCTCATTTAGTTGCTCCTAATAGCAATCCAGATCAGCTCTATCAAAAGGCCTTAGACGTTCTAAAACATAATCATAGTATTACTGAAATTACGTTACAAATAGAAAGTACGGAATGTAATACATTGGAACAGCATAAACATTAAAGTGCTGCTCTTTCTACATAATGGACAGATGACTAGGCTGATAAACCTTACCATTTTCCTGTATTACACTTCTATTTATCACACGCACTTTAAACGGCACTGTTGCAAATAACCACGAATGGTAAG
>NZ_JWHB01000050.1:0-12015 GCF_000804305.1 Acinetobacter sp. YZS-X1-1
TTAATATGAATAAAGTCGTGAAACTTTGATCAAAGAATAGGCGTGGAACGTGAAAAATCATAAAAAAAGCCCACCTTGGGGAAGATGGGCTATCAACTAGAAACTACAGCATTGATTTCTAAAGATAATTATAACGCATTTCGTATAAGGTGTATTATGTTAATTTTAGAAGAATTAACATTTCTATATTTTTATGGAACATAACTATGAATTTATCATCTTACAAGATCGTTTACTCCTAAATGACCAAACTTGCCATTTATTAGACGACCATCATCTAACTGCACATTTTTAAATTCAATCGTTCCCTCTGAATCATTGACAGTGACACCAGTACAATGATTATTCGTCAATTTACAGTTCCATTTCAGATAAATGTTCACATTTAATTGACCCTTCTGTGGTCTTTGATACGCTACATTTACATTTTTAGTAATTGTATCGTATTTCACTGTGAACTCGAGATTAGAGTGATTATCTCGACTCATAAAGCGAAAATACTTACTTTCATTTTCTGCATATACAACTGCTGCGACTGTTTCATCAATTTTAAAAACTTCATCTCCTGCAATCACTTGACCATAAGGAACTTTTTTTACAAAACCTCCAGATACTTTCAACTCTGGAGAAGCAATATATTCAATAGGGTTAGTAAATAAATTATTGATAAATTTAAAGGTGATTATACCATTTTCATAATCTGTATTTAATGTAAAATCTCGATTGAAGTATCCCTTATATATGTATACATCTTTAGGCTGTTCATTACTAAAATAATTCCCCTCCGTTAAAATAAATCTATCGTGATCAAGATCCACAGGATTATTAAAGTTAAAATAGTATTCTTTATCTGTAGTAAAAGTTAAAACAGAGCTAGTTTTCCAATCCAAAAATTTTTCTATTGTTGCAGGTTTACCATTAACAACTAAGTCTGATTTCGCATGATATTCATTAAAGCGTTTAGTGTCCCATACTGGCCAATTAGAATTTACTTCAAAATTAACAGAGCCTTTAATTTTGGCAGTGGATGCAAAATCATTATTATTTAAACGTCCTGCTATAGAACCATTTGCATTTATAATAAAATAAGTTTTACCATTACTTTGCTTTTCAAGTTTATAAGAAAATGTATCACTACACGAATTTTGACATCGAACCGTCAGATGTCCTTTATCATTCTCTGAATAGCTAAAAGCTCCAACTTTATCTTCTTTAGGATAAAAATAAAGACCCGCCAAATTATTAATATGGGCAGATAAATCATTGCTTGGTGTAAGAATCTCTAAATCCCACATATTATTGTTAGTAGCAGATGCTTCAATCACACTATCTGTATGAAATGGTGAAAACTTAATGGTTGAGTTATTAGCAATACCAGAATTTTCAATTTCAAAATAGCCATGTGTCAAATCTGGACTTAATACAGAAGTTTCTACAATAGGCTTCGGCACAGATGTATCTGATGACGTTGGACTACTTTCTCCCCCCCCTCCACCGCATGCGACTAATAAAACAGATAAAAGAGTTAAAGGTAATAATGTTCTTCTATTGTGAAACATATAAATCCTTGTTTGAAAAAAATTACTTTTTAAAATTTTATAAAAATACTGAATTTAGAATACTTTTGTAAGCATTCAATATCATTTCATAAAACCCTGAAACTTCGCCTTGTTCTTATACAGGAAGGTAAGCTAATTGAGTACTTAGAAGATTATTTTTATCTAAAATTTAGTAAAAAAACGTTCTATTTAAAATTTAATAAACTGGCATTTACTGTCTTATTCCTCCCCATTTAACATAATGGCGGTTATACGAAGTACACTTGTATATTAATTTAAAAATCAATAACTTAAAAATTTAACCCTGACCACAAAATGCACAAAAAATGGCTTTTGTAATAAGTTGGTGAGTTTTTAGGCAAATCTGTAACATTTTGCCAAGAAAATTGATTAATAAATGATCATTCTTGGAATCAATACCTATTTCATGCGGATCTAGGTTGCGAAACTATCCCCAATTGCTGTGGATAAAATTTAGGCTATTTTGTACGCCTGAGCTTACGTGAATTCCGGTTCTTTGCTGCTGTCCAAGATAGGTGAATTTTCCTATGATGAAGTCATAGAGAACAGGATGTTCCAAACAACAAGAATAAGAAAGATCGCACCAGGAGCGTGAGGTAAGACAGGAGTCATACCTAGCAACCCAATATGAGAAACCCCGGCAGGATGCCGGGGTTTTTTATTTAAAGATCATTCTGAATCATCATTTTTAGGCTTTTTCTTATCCTGATTCTTTTTGTATCGCTTATCTGCTACGGTTTTTCTGTATTCCTTAAGGGACTTAGGATTATCAGAAATAAAGTTATCCATCCGTTTTTTGCCCCCCTTGTACTTATCATCTTTACGCATTTCTTTTTTATTTACTTTTTTAGTTCCATTTTTAAGTGAATAAATAAAAGATGAACCTGCAACAAGAATCTGATCTACATAAATAGGCGTAGCGACATTCGTGTAAAAGTAGTTACAGCCATATGCCATATTTTTTTCTAAAATTTCATTTGGAATAAAAATTAAATAACTTAGTGTTTTCTCCAAACCAACTTCCAAATGTGGAAGATCAAAATTATCACTTTTCCATTTTTTATCTACACTGCAAAAATATCTAATTTTTTCCTTAGTTTGACTTACTGGAATATTAAGTTTTTTACATTTTTCTTGCGTATATTCAATGAAATGCTTCTTAGCAATATTAAGAGTAATATCTGAAATTGTATCTGAGCCAATCCCTTCAATAACTAACAGTAGTTCTTCAAGGTCTTCTAAATCACCTGTTTCTACAGCTTTAGAATGTCTTACAGCAGTAATAATTTGCTGACACTTAACATCATGGCTTCCCCGACCTTTATGTCCATTTTTAGCTAGGCCAATGCCCGTACCTTTTGGTTCTGCAAAACATTTTGGTACCCATAAGCTATTGATAGCTGCTGGATCTTTAACATAGTTCTTTAAACCAGCTAATGTTTCTGACATAAAAACTCTTAAAGTTTCATGGCCTGATTGCATATGTGTATTAGATGATCGTGACATTGCATAAGCATCTACAAATAAACGTGTATCTTCATCTAGATTTATATTTAAAAAGTCACATTCTGAATTTAGATAGTCTAATTTGAAGGAAGAATATAAATAGTTCATAAAATTGCTCAAAATAAAGTCAAACCTATCACACAATTATTATTTTATGTATATAAATCAAAACAATGCGACACTGTTCGTCGTTCAATTAATAATCAGGTTGTATTGTATTAAATACATTAATATAATATAGACTATAATCTATATTTTGGTTGTGATATGTGGACAGTCATCACGACAGATCTGTTTAATGTATGGCTTGAGCAGCAAGACGAATCAACACAAGAGAAAGTCTTAGCCGCTTTGGTTGTTTTACAGCAGCAGGGGCCAAGTTTAGGTCGCCCTTTAGTTGATACCGTGTATGACTCTAAATTTACCAATATGAAAGAGCTACGCGTTCAGCATCGAGGTAAACCACTGAGAGCCTTTTTCGCATTTGATCCATTACGACAGGCTATTGTGCTGTGTATCGGTGATAAAGGCGGTAAAAAGCGTTTCTATAAAGAGATGCTGGATATTGCAGATCAGCAATACGAACTTCATCTCTCAACCCTAGGAGATCAATCTAATGGCTAAAACCTTACAGGAATTATTGGCTAGTCGCTCTCCAGAGAGCCAAGCACGTATTCAACAAATGGCTGACGAGCTACTTTTAGAAACACAGCTCCACCTTATTCGTGAAGAACTAGAAATCTCTCAAAAAGAACTCGCTGAAACCCTTGGAATTAAACAACCATCACTTTCAGCAATCGAAAACCGTGGAAATGACCTTAAAATTTCAACAATGAAAAAGTATGTTGAAGCTATGGGAGGAAAGCTCCGTATTGATGTAGAGCTTCCAACAGGAAAACATATAGGATTCAATGTTTAATAATAAGAAAGGTAGCTTAGGCTGCCTTTCTTGTTTCGGATAATCCGTATTATGTTAATTTTAGAAAAATTTAAACAGAAAAAGGACTCATATTATGCATTTTGAATGTAAAGAACATGAATTAGACTTTTTAGAACTAATTGATAACCTAATAGAATCAACAGAAGAGTTTGATAAAAAAATTACTCTTATAGATAAAAAATTAAATTTTATAAATCAACTAATTGAATTGGAAAAGGAGTATCTTAAGACTGATTTACAATTAAAAGCACAGGATGACAAGTATCATTTAGAGAGAAGAAAACTATTTGAGGATTCAAAATCTAGAAATAACGTAGACTAATTCCAATATTTAAAATATTCTACTTTACTAAAATCAATAAATTAAAGAGATAACTTCATGATTCCTAACAACTCTTTCGTTGCTGATAATTTGGGACAGATTCAATTACAACAGCCAACACCTGAGCAAATGAAATATCAATTTTTTACTTCTCAAATTAGTTTCTTAGCACAACAAATCGCAAATCTAGGCCCTACTAATCCAAGTTTATCTGCAGAACTATTAAGAACTTATTTAGAGCTAAATAAAATATTAATAAATTCAGATTTAAAGCCATAATTTCAATTAACGTTTTATTTTAATAAAATCTTTTATTCTCAAAGATATAATTCATATAGTAATTTAAGTTAAATTCTATATAATTTCGCAAAATTTATTACTATTCATAATGTAAAAGGGATATCGTGTCTGCTCAATTGAAGACTTGCTTCGGATTCCAAACCACACGTTGTGACTACAACAATATAAATGCAGGTACTAAAAATTTACCTCATTTTGCTGAATCTAAGTTTTTAGAACAGCCTGGTAGCATTGGGGATGAAGTTTATCAATGGTTAACAGATGGTTATTACTTTTGGTTAAATAGTGATAGATATGCTGAGTGGTGGGGAGAATATAATCTAAAGTCTGATTATCTCATTACTCAATATGAAATTGTATTAGATCGAGATGATGTCCTTGATTTAATTGAAAACCCTGATGATGAAGATCATTTTTTTTGGTTAGTTGAAGCTTACCTAGAGAAATATAATGAATCTAAGGGTAAGCCGGGTGCAGAAAAGCTTCCAGAACCAACTGTTAGTTCAATTTTACACTTTTTCAGAAAAACTGATCCTGACGTTTTTCCATTTAAAGCTGTCACTATTACAGATTTATGGGAAGCAGAACCAGTTTTTCAATATTTAAAAAAACACAAGTATTTAAAAATGACACCCAATTCTAAGAGTGATCATGATAAATATAGACCTATGGGTAGACCCCAAATTTGTGTTTTTGAAGAAGTTAAAAACTGCATCACTAATTCACTCCCTATATATCCTAGGGAATATGTAGATAGTTTTTCGGAGTAGAACATGACCAACAAAAGACAGCTTGCAAGAGCAGCCTTACAAGCATGGAAAACCAAAACTACTGCTGAGATGTTCATCGAGCAACATAAAGACGTACATTTTGCTAACACTAACAAATCACCAAAAGTAGAGTTAGTCAGTAGTACTGAACGATATATGGAATTAGTGACTAAAGAATTCGCTCACCTTACTATGCGAAGATCTAATCAATCTATGATTAAATCAGCATTCTCTAATCTATATATGAACGCGATAAAATTTGCTGATGTTCTTAATATTGAGGACGATAAGTGCTTTGAGAGTACTATTGAATCGTTAGGATCTGTGCAATCTAGCAGAAACTTACCTAAGGAATTTAATTTAGATTCTTACAAAAGTATTTCTTCAAATCTAAGCCCTTTGAGATGTTAAAATGAGTATCAAGCTACTTGACCATAAGGTCATGAGAAGTTTTATAATTTTCAATTCAGATCTTATAGATTTTTTTTCAAATATAAAAAAAGTAGAAGACCTTCCATTAAGTCATGAAATCATCCAACCATCCGATGGAGATGATGGCGTTTATTTCATACATTATGCATTCAAATACGAACCAAGCGAAGATGAACAATCTGAAGATCTAAAAGAGTTAGCTGTTGTAGATATGTTTTTCCGCTTCGAAGTATTGGGCGAAAATGCAAGACAGACATTAGAAGAATGTGTCCCAGCGATCTGTTATCCATATATGAGAAGTTTTTTAAGTACGCTATTTGCAAATAGTGGCGTTGAACCAATTTACTTACCCTTATGGTTCTATAAACGGTGATTTCAAAAAAGGTATCTACTTAGATACCTTTTTTATTTAACATAAAATCTCTTATACGAAATTCATTATCTCTATATCAATGATCACGACAATTTAAACCTAAAAAATCTAGCCTCATAGCTACTTTTTTCTTCAATAAAGTTATTGTTTTCCAAGATACCCATCATAATTTTTGAATTTTCAAAACATCGAGCAACAATCTCGATAGTTGGATAAGTTTTCCGTATAGATTTCAAAACTTTTTTCAAAAATTTTTGGCCATACCCTTTATTTCTGAAATCCTTAAAAATTGAGAACATCCATATTTCTAAATCTTTTGCCTCATCCGCACTACTGATAATACAGAACCCGATAGGCCTCTTATTTTTTTCAAGAATAATAACTCTAGAAAAAATATTCTTATTAATCAGCTGATTTTTCTCTATTGTTGTATGTATTCTAACCTCGTTTTCAATCATATTTTTAAGATTTACTTGTAGACCAGCCCTAACTTCATGATTACTACAGTACATTTCAGCGTAATGGCCCTTTTCAGCATCTTCTAGTACTGTTTGATAAATCAAATCTAAATCACCAATATGTGCAACTCTTAAATTAACTAAAGAAAACAACAGATATCCCCCTAAAAATTATTCCAATCTTCATAAGATAAAAATTGGATACGTTTAAGTACGTTTTCATGTACTGGATAGCTTTTCCCATCAACTACGAGCTTATTTATATTTGAAAATAGACGTTCTAGTCGTTTTACAATATTTTCAGGACCAATATAAAAAACCTCGTCTATGCTCTGATCCAAGAACATCTTGGCGTAATTACTGAGAATTACTTGGTACCTCTTCGGTGTTTTAACTGTTTTTTCTACTTCAAAGGCAATAACTTTACCGTCTAAAGAGGTAGCAAGTGCATCTGGTATTTGTTTCCATTTCTTTTTATCTCTAGCAGCGATTTGCTTGAGCTTTCGGCTACTAATCCAATCAGTCCAACCTTTTGTAAGACCTGCTATTTTGACACGCTGAATGGCAAGACTATGAGCCATAGTCGATGTTGCTATTCGTCCTGCATCATAAAAATCAATTTGGAAGTTATCTAAATCAGTAGCCAATAATGCTCCTGCTGGGGTAAGCCCCCAGATCGTCTGTTTGCCTCTCTGTGCGAGTTCATACTCAATATAGTGCAATCTAACCAGATCTTGCTTTTCCATCGATTTAAGCGTTTTAAACGTAGCTGTACGGCTTAATCCAAGTAACTGTCCTAAAATTTCAGAAGTACTAAACATTTCATTAGCCAAAAAATCTAAAACAATGTTTTGTTTTTTTGCAACCCGCTGGGATTGTTTAGCTTCGTCATGAATAAAAAATGATGAATCACCCATGATTTATAACTTCCCAAAATCAATTTCATTCAAATTAGTTTCTTCACTATCTTGTTTCTGATCCTTTGTTTTAACTGCATTGATATCTTTCTTGGTCTGATAAGGACTTGTATAAACCATTTTGGGCAATCCAACTCCAAACAAAACGCCACATCGTTTGGGCAAAGTTAAAAAGATATTTTTCTCGATCAAATTTGTTTCACTTCGACTAACTCTCCGCTCACTACTAATTTCTTCAGCAAGACTTAAAGAACGTTCAACAAATCGAGTTTCCACATCAACCCCTATATCCCCACTTTTTTCTGCAAAAATTTCTGCAGTTTCCGGCATTTCCACACGATAAACCAATTTAATCTTAGTGTTTTCAAACACAGCTCCAATGACTGCATCGGGCTCAAGATCTTTCGGGCAATCCTTAAGATCAGCAAGGCTTTGATGTGCCATGACCACATGTAGGCCTTTGTCGCGCGCTGCTCCTAAAGCTTCAAGTGCAGTTCGGGAAAGATGATATTTCAACTCATCCAAAACCACACAAATCGGCTTTAGCTCTCCTGAGATTCGATCTCTAGCTTCTGCTAGCTGTATGAGACGAACCAGTAGCATTTTCTGAATACGAATTATCTTTGCATTCCGCATTGAACCAACAATGTAAACTACTCCCCCTGATTTAATAATTTCTTTGAAGGAAAGACCATTGGCAGCATTCACAGCTTTAATATCAGCCAGTTCTCGAAACTTACCTGCAAATCCAGCAGCCTGTTTAGTTAGAAATTCATGATGTTCTGCATAAAAGTTTTCTGCTGTTTGCCCTTTAACCAGATTTTGGGCAACAAAATGAGCCATTTCTCTATCTGCAAGTTTATAAAAATCTGAGGCTTCTCCTTTATCTCCAAGTTCAAAGCCTGCCAAAAGTAATTCTTCTATTTCTTCTGGGCCTGCATCTTCAAAAAGATTAAATTGATAACTTGATTTTCTTAGATCGATATATTGGTAACTGGTGTTTGCATCTATAGATGCACGATATGCAGCATGTGGCAAAAATTCATCATTTTTCGGATCATTAATAACAATTACTTCCCCTTTTTTTGCACATTGAGCAACGATAGAACTTAAGAAAACTCCTTTTCCGCTACCGGTCATACCGCAAACCTGGATATGAGGAAGTGTCTTTTCAGGCCAATAAACTGGCTTATCTTTTTCATCTAAAGCCAGAAAAAATCCATTTTCTCTAAAATATTTCTTAGGATCGTAATCTTGCTTAGTTTGAGTCGAAAAATCTTCCAGATCACGGATATCGCTTTTACTATCTCTTTCTAGAACACTTTTTACGGCATTTGTTGAAGTGAGATTTTGTGTTTTCCAAATCCATGTACGTTGAAAAATAATTGCTGCAACGAAGCCTAAGCTGGCAGCTTTAACAAACTGGAGATGGATTGTCGAAATGTAATTAAAAAAACTTTTTAGAAAGATGGTATTTGAAATCTGAAGAACCGTTACAACAAAAAATAAAGTAACGAAAATTTTGAACTTAGCATCTAATCTTTTTTCCTTAGATTTCATGCCTTCTGAGATTACATAAAATAATGAGAATCCTAATATAAAACCTAGAACAAAACGCGCCTGAACCAAAGGATAAGACATTGTTTCAAAAATGAAATCTTTATAAATTTCCAGAATCAGAGAACCAAATAGGAGGATTGCTAAAAGCCAAATTATGATTTTGATCATGTTCTCTATTCATGTGTCTATTTCTTATTAATTAAAAATGATTAACAAAAAAATTTCAACAAAAAAACAAATAAAAATTGTTTTAAATCAACAATATAGAATATACCGCAAATTTGACATACTCCATTCGGAATTTATTATTATTCTATAAATTGGATACGTGACCGACCGCTCCAAGCGGTCGTTAAGCCCCGGAGGGGTACGAACGAAAGTGAGTATCCTCGGAGCCTAGCGGAGAGGACTTGGGGGAGCCACGCAGGGATAAAAACGAGCTTGCCGAGTTTTTAAGTGAGTCCCAACGAACGACCCAAGTGGGGGCTAGCCCCCCCGTCAAGCGAGAGGAACGAACGCGCGACTTCCCGCGCCACGTTAAGCTTGATCGGTGAGTTCATTGCGTAGCCAATGAAGCTCATCATCAAGTAGAGGGGTGGGAAGTCGCGCGCGAAGCGCGCAGACGGGGCCTCCATAGAGGATAAAAATCGCGTCCAGCGATTTTAGCCAACACGTCCACGAAAGTGGTTTAAAATTATAGCTTTAGCATAATTTTAAAAGTGTAGCGTAGCGGTGGCGTTATCCGAGGATGCTCAACCTACTGGAGAACATAATCAGAGAACCATTTGTTTCTAGTTCTGTTCTCTGTTTACGTACTCTTATTATCAAACTCTCATCTTATGGTTATGAGCGAGTGTCTACGAGCGACTCAACGAAAAGTTGCGCCTAGACTCTCTGAAAAACAGTTTTTCTAGGCATTTTTAGCCTAAGAGTAAATAGATCTCATATAGAAAATTGAGCCTAGATACGAGCGAAGCGAGCAAAAAAGTACTATGAGCGAAGCGAATTCCGAGTTGCTTTTGCTTTTTTTAAAAGTCACGAAAATATTAACCAAAAAATTGCCCCTCGAATCGAGCGAAGCGAGATTCAATAGAGTTTGAGCGAAGCGAAAACCAAGGGCAATTTTTCATAAATCCTTTTTAATTATATTTTAAATCTTTTAAATATTTTAGGTAGGCTGAAAGCCTTTTGTAGCAAAGGTTCTAGCTCTTAACTATGAGGGATTGACTACTAACTATGAGAGAATTATAGTACTCATAGTTAGGTTTTCGAAATAAAAGTGATGAGTCCATCTAAAAAAGAACTAGTAGTTAAATCAAATCAAGTTATTGAGGCTTCATATCAACTCAGCTCAACAGAACAGCGTATTGTGTTAGCAGCTATTAGTAAAATTAGTCGGGCTGAAGACATTACAGATGATGAAATTTATCGCGTAACTATTGATGACTTAAAAAAACTTGGAGTTCATGAAAAAACAGCTTATAGAGATCTAAAAGATGGTGTAAACCGCTTATATGACAGATCAATTAATTTAGCTATTGATGATGAATCAATCAAAATGAGATGGATTCAATCCATACGGTTTTTAGAAAGTAAAAGCGTTGTAGGAATTAGGTTTTCTAAAGAAATTTTGCCGTTTATTTCTAATCTAAGCCGTGAATTTACTAAATATTCGCTATCTGACATTGCGGGTATGAGTAGCGCCTATGCTATTCGTATTTATGAATTATTAAGCCAATACCGTTCAATAGGAAAACGGGAGATTTCCATCGAATCTCTAAGAGGTATGTTGGAGTTAGGAAAAAGATATCCATTATCTGCTGATTTAAAAAGATGGGTTATTGATACAGCAGTAGATCAAATCAATGAGCATAGCCCTTTAAATGTATCTTACGAGCAAATAAAGACAGGCCGAAAAGTCACACACATTCAATTCACGTTTAAAGAAAAATCAAAAAGTATTGAGCATAAATCTGGACAGAATAATTTTTATAAATTGACAGATTCACAAATTAATATGTTTGGTAATCAGCTTTCACGCTTACATGAAGTATCTCACCTAGCACAACAAGGTGAAAGTTATGACGACTTAGCTATCAAAATTAAAGATATGTTGCGAGATCCAATGCAACAAAAACAACTTATTCCTTATCTTAAAAACTTAGGCTTTAAGGCATAAAAGATCGACTGTGTATGTAGCGGTTGACTGTTTGTTGATGTATCTTGGTTCACATAATAGACAACCAGAATTACAAGATGAAATCACTATCTGTTATTGAGCTTTCAAACCTGTATGGAATGACTCGTCAAGCCATTTATAAGCAAGTTAATAAAGGTAATTTAAGTAAGAATAGTGATGGTAAAATTGATCTTGCCGAAGCTATTCGCGTCTTTGGCGAACCGTCTAAAAATGTAACTGGTTCACAGACAACCGAAACACGAAAGTTGTCAGAAGTTCACCTACTAGAACAACAGGTTTACATGCTTCAAAAACAGCTTGAACAGGCTCATGAGCGTGAGCAGTTCCAACGTGAAGAATTAAAAGCTAAGAATGACCAATTACACGTTAAAGATGCACAAATTGAGGCTATACAACGCCTATTAGAAGCTCCAAAAGATTATATAACTAGATCTATCGACCCAAATTTAGATATAGCAACAGATTCTAGGTCAAAAAGTGAGTCGAACTATGATGGATTGACTACTCAGAAAGAAGATACCTCTGTAGAAATCGAGGGCCAAACTCCACCTAAACATGACGGATTGACTACTGAAAACAAGTGCATTCCTGTGCCTGAACACATTGAACCAGAGCCTGAGAAAAGGGGCTTTTGGAGCCGTTTTTTTAGACCCTATG
>NZ_JWHB01000051.1:0-9568 GCF_000804305.1 Acinetobacter sp. YZS-X1-1
AAAAGTCTCCGACAAACCCGGTACGGTTCATTACATAATCCCTTTTAATGCTTCTACAGGATCTGAGTCCATATATGAAAGGGAGGGATGCTCAAGGCAATAACCTGCATACTTTAGGGCTTTTTCCGACCATATTATCTGATAGCTATACTGCTTTTGTTTACAAGTAACTCTTGGTATTTTTTTAAATCAATAATTTATAAAACAATCAGTATTTCAACATGGAAAAGCTTCTACGGCCTTAAGTACAGAAATCAGTCCGTTCATACTTTCCATCTGTTCTATAGGAACTCCTCCAGTTAATAGGTTAGGTGAATTGAGAAAATGATGCATCCATTTAATATCACCACCATTCAGGCTATAAACAGCTCTGTAAATCCGAATTACGATTATTGCTATTTCCCCTGATTGAGAATTTGGATCTAAGGTTTGTAATTCAGAAAATTTACCGTCAATACCTTCCAGATGCAGAATTCTTAAAAATTGCTCTGGCTTTAGTCCAAGCTGTTCAGCAGCTTTCCATGCCGCTTTAGCCAAAACTCTGGACCTATCTATCTGTTGTGAAAGTGGACTCATGATCGTGTCCTTAATATAAGAAAACGTTTGTTTGACATTACATTAAAATTAGGAATATGCCTAAATTTTATTCTATCAGCCAGTTTTTATTATTCCAAAATTGAAATTCCTAGATGGCAAGTTAAATAAGAACATTAAGCTGATGATAGGTATATAAAGCCTAGAGCCTATATCTAGGCTTTATAAAGTGTGTTAAATCTGGAAAAGTCTTATTTTTGAAGTTGGATTAGTTACCATTATGAAATACTTACAGGCTTTACTTACAAAGTAGTTATACTCTAATGTTTGCTATATGGCTAACATTGCATATAAAATACTCAAAGTTCGCTATATAGCGAATATAATCTTGTAAAAGTGGAAAAATAATATGGCTTGTAGAAAAGAAATTGGAGAGCAAATCAAATTGGCCAGGAAAAAACTCGGCTATACACAAAAGACTGTATCGGAGAAATCTCTAGTCAATAAAACGACAATTTCTGAGATTGAAAATGGTCATTTCACTGGTTCATTCGATTTATTTGAAAAAGTACTTAATTGTGTCGACTTACAGTTCGAAGTTGTGCCCAAAAAGCATACATTCCCTCACTGGGATGAAATCGAGTTTTTATTTAGAGAAGATTGAATTAAAGAAGGTGAGATTAACTTCCATTCTATGTTTTATTCCCAAGTAGAAATGTCCTATACAGACATTTCTACTTGGGAATAACAGAGAGCCTGTAGGCTCTCGTTTTTTTATTCTAAAACTGCTAAAATTCTTATACGCCATTGACGTACTTAAACCTATGTTATTCATTGAAACCAGTATTTTTACCAAGCAAATCAAAGAGCTTGTGAGTGATGAGGAATATCGTCAGCTCCAGCAAGATCTCTTGGTACAACCTGATAAGGGCGACTTAATCAAGAATGGTGGTGGAATTCGTAAAGTACGTTGTGCTCAGGGCAATAAAGGCAAAAGTGGCGGTATCCGTGTGATCTACTATTGGGTCACAGAAGATGATCAGATCTTTTTCCTGGTGGCTTATCCAAAGTCCGTGAAAGATAATCTGACAGACAAAGAAACCTCGATCCTGCGTCAATTAGTGAAGGAGCAATTTCATGGATAACAACTTATTTGATGACCTGGTTGCTTCAATCAAAGAAGCTGGCGCCATCAAACGTAATGAGATAAAGGCCAGTCGAGTCACAGAGCTTGAATTGCCGGATATTAAAGAAGTACGTGAGAAAACTGGGTTGACCCAAGCAGAATTCGCTGCACGTTTGCATATCAGCGCGAGAACGCTACAAAACTGGGAACAAGGCCGTCGCTATCCGACTGGTCCTGCAGCGACTTTAATTCGTATTCTTGATGCTCATCCAAGTCTAATTTAGAAAATTGAGATAATAAAAAACCCCAACATCCTGTCGGGGTTTTTTATTATCTTTTCGCGTACCGTTGTTACCCTCTGGTCCTTGTGCAATAACTTATAATTTTTGTTTTATGTTATGGAACTTCCTGTTCCTGATGAGTTCATCATAGGAAAGTTTCAGTATTCCGGATAGCAGCAAAGGGCCGAGATTGGTGTGAGCATATACGCACAAAATAGCCTAAATTTTATCCACAGGAAATGTGGATGATTTCAGATCCTGGGGTCTTGAGAACATTGCAAAAATCTTGAAATTGGCTACTTTTTAAACAACTTTATTGGCAATAACTATCAAAAAAGATCATAAAAAAGCCGACTTGTTTCCAAGCCGGCTTTTCGGGTTTGCGTCCTCGATTTTTTATATCATAACTTTTTGAAATTTAACACTATTTATTTTTATGTTATTCACCAATTAAAATGTCTATGCGATAAACCATTTAAAATGTCCTGTTTTTAACTACAAGAGTCAAGCACAGGATTTAAATTTCTTTGTTCAATAATTGCTTTCTGAGCTTTACGACTCGGCATACTTTTCTTGGCACGGGAACGTTTATTCTGTTTTTCCAATGCTTCATGCTGTTGCTGGATATGTGCCAGGACTGAACCTAATCTTTTATTCTCAACCACTTCATTCTGCTGCAGTCCAGTCAGTTTATTGAAAATGCTGTAGTTAATCTTCCGTCCCTCATGCATGATAGCCACAGTACCATCCGGATACTCTAGAAATGAAATGTATTGTCCAACTAATTTCTGGTTCAATTCAGTTGGTTCAAGCATATAAATACACTTGTCATAGGTAATGGTCAGATTCTTGGTGACCTTACGCGGTTCCTGCCAGGTAAAAATATCATCCAGTTCAGCATCAGACTCTGTTAAAGGGCGATGTAAGTTTTTGGAATTTCTCGCGCACTTGGCAAACTTCCGATTGAACTGCTCAATAAAGCAGGGCAGCCATGCATTTGCTTCGGCAATCGAATTAATACCCTCCAGGCGCATCTCTTTGATCAGACGGTCCTGAAGGGTTCTATTGGCACGTTCCACACGACCCTTAGCCTGGGATGAGTTAGCAAAGATAATATCAATGTTTAACTCATTCAGAATCCGCCCAAATTGCGTGATCTGGCTGTCCTGGCTGGATTTCTGGTTGACTCTAAATACCGAATGTTTGTCGCTGTAAAAGGCCAGAGGCTTACCGTATTGTTCAATGTAGGCTCGGGTAGAAATCATATAGTCAAAGGTCGTTTCCGCCTCACAAAAGCGCAGATGCAAGAGCTTTCCGGTAGCATCATCGATATAAACTAATAAGCAGCATTTGGCGGAACGGCCTTCAAACCAGTCATGATATGAGCCATCAATCTGGATCAGCTCACCGAAGCAATCACGGTTATAACGTGGCTGATATGGACGCTTCAGGCGCTTGGATCGAGGAATCCAGAGGCCATTGGCCGTCATCCAGCGCCGAAGCGTTTCTACCGGGATATCTAGGGCAAACATGCTGCTGAGCTTCTCATGCACCAAGGTGGGCCCAAAGCCCAGCAGATGTTCAGAAATAATGGAAAGGCACTTTGATCTTAACAAGTCATCATGGCGACGATGACCCGGTTGACCACGACTGGAATGTGCCAGACTTGAAACACCGTCTTGATTGAGCTTGTGCAATAACCGGGTAATTTGACGGGTTGAAAGATTCAGAATTTCTGCAGCACGGACTTGTGTAATACGTTGATCTCGAACGTCTTGCAGAACAGCAAGACGTTGTATTTCCTTGTCAGACATAGTGATCAGCATCTCAAGTTCATATCCAGTCCATGATGTTGATGCGCATCATAGACCAGACATTTTTATTGGTGAGAATACAGACACTTTAAATGGTTTCTAACAACCGAATTTCGTATATGAGATTTTATGTTAAATCACTGATGTTTGATTTTAGAATAATATTATGAATTGCTTTTATCTCTTCCTCTTTTTGAGCTTGAAACTTTCCATAAGTTGAAAAATGTAAATGCTTATAGATTAAAGGTTTTTTTTCATGAAAAACTTTAAGAGTATGTCCTTCTATTTGTTTAGCATCATTCATCCATGAAAATATAGATGTTTTTTTCATTAATTTAAAAACAGCATCAGAGATAAATACAGCTTTAGTGTGTTCTGAAAAAATGGCTTTATGAATGTATTGTAGATGATTTTTATCAAGATCAGAGCTTTTCAAATCATTTCTACCAGTTGTGGGAAGATGAAGAAGCTCGATAAATGAAATACGAGAAGCATCTTTGCAAGAAAGTCTAATTTTTGAAAATTCTTTATGATATTTTCGCCCATCTCCTTTATATCCATCTAATAAAAAAGGATGATGTACATTGTATTTCTGCCAAAATGAAATAGCATCCTCATGATATTCAATGATTTTAGAAAATATTTTTTGTTCTTCAATATTGGGAGCGTAATTGGCATCTAAGCCAATAAATAAAAACTCTGCTTGAGTAGGACAACATCCCTGATAAGGTTTTTGGCGGAAAGCGTGAATTAGTTTTTCACTTGGATGAACGTTATACATATTTTTATCAGTAGACGTAATGCAAAGAATATTAGTTTATCCGATATAGACACCAACATATTAAACCGTCCGATAAGAAAATCGCAAAAGCGCATATTCTAAAAGTGGACATTTTTATTGGTGAGAATATAGACATTTTGAATGGGTTCTAACAGAGAGCTGTAATCTCTCGTTTTTTTGTTCTAAAACTGCTAAAATTCTTATACGCCATTGACGTACTTTAATCTATGTTATTCATTGAAACCAGTATTTTTACCAAGCAAATCAAAGAGCTTGTTAGTGATGAAGAGTACCGTCAGCTCCAGCAAGATCTTTTGGTACAGCCTGATAAGGGCGACTTAATTAAGAATGGTGGTGGGATTCGTAAAGTACGTTGTGCTCAGGGCCATAAAGGTAAAAGTGGCGGTATCCGGGTGATCTATTATTGGGTCACAGAGGATGATCAGATCTTTTTCCTAGTGGCTTATCCAAAGTCTGTGAAAGATAATCTGACAGACAAAGAAACATCGATCCTGCGTCAATTAGTGAAGGAGCAATTTCATGGATAACAACTTATTTGATGACCTGGTTGCTTCAATCAAAGAAGCCGGAGCCATCAAACGTAATGAGATAAAGGCAAGTCGAGTCACAGAGGTCGAATTGCCGGATATTAAAGAAGTACGTGAGAAAACTGGATTAACCCAGGCAGAATTCGCTGCACGTTTGCATATCAGCGCGAGAACGCTATAAAACTGGGAACAAGGCCGTCGCTATCCGACTGGTCCTGCAGCGACTCTAATTCGTATTCTGGATGCTCATCCAACTCTAATTTAAAAATTTTAGATAATAAAAAACCCCGGCATCCTGCCGGGGTTTTTCGTATGGGTTCGCTCGGTATAACTCCTGTCGTACCTTACAGTCCTTGTGCTTATCTCTTGTTATTCTTGTATGGAACTTCCTGTTCCCGATGAGTTCATCATAGGAAAATTCACCTATCCTGGACAGCCGTAAAGAACCGGAATTTACGTAAGCCTAGGCGTACAAAATAGCCTAAATTTTATCCACAGCAATTGGGGATAGTTTCGCAACCTAGATCCGCATGAAATGGACATTGTCTGCTAAATTGATTATTTTTTGATCAATTTTCCTGGCAAAATGTTACAGATCCGCTTAAAAACTCACCAACTTATTACAAAAGCAGATTTCTACTGGTTTCTTGGTCATTACTGAATTTTTAAGTTATTGATATTTAAATTAATATACAAGTGTACTTTGTATAACCACCATTATGTTAAATAGAGAATAAATTGGTGGAGAGTTCCAATTTATTCTTTATTTAAATACGAAGAAAGTTTCTCAAAATCACTTTAGCTTCATCACTCTTCAAGCGTTCTGTAAAATAAATATTTTCATAATGAATTTTTTCAAGAATCTTTATAGAGTCACGCATCAATTGTTTTGTCTGCAATACAGCTTGATAAGGTTTTTTAGCAAGTGCTTCTGCTTTTTGGCGGGCTATTGTTTCAACTTCCTCAGCAGTATCAAAAGATTGATTTGCAATCCCTAAATTTACAGCTTGTGTACCCGATAAACTTTCACCCATAACAAACATATTAAATGCTCGAGCATATCCGATACGCTCAGTTAATAATAAGCTAGAGCCAGCTTCAGGTACGACCGCTAAATTGACGAAAGATGCAAATAATTTTGCCTTATCTAGAATATAGACTAAGTCACAATGTAATAGCATAGTTGTTCCAAGACCAACTCCAGATCCAGTAACAGCAGCAACGATTGGCTTTGGATAATCGCCAAGTACTTTGATAAATTTCAAAGCATTAAATTCTGCATCATCAGATTCAGCAATTGTCAAAAACTCAGATAAATCATTGCCTGCTGTAAAGAAATCACCCATGGCAGTAAATAAGATTACTTTAATGGAATCATCATTTAGTGCTTCTTCCATAGCAATCTGTGCATCTGTATACATCACATTTGTTAAGGCATTTTTCTTGTCAGGTCTAGCAAACTTAATTTCTAAAACACCGTTACTCTTCTGACAGATAATATGCTTTTCCATAATAATTTTCCTTTAGATATTCTAGTTTTCAAAACCCTATACGCTGAAATATTTATCTCATCGCAAGAATTACTTTAAGTTAAGAAAATATGATTTCCTAAAGAAAATTAGTATAAAAAATGACCTTTGTGTTCATTAAAATCGGTGCTACCTTTTATCTTAAAAAACTTAAATTTATGATATAAATCACACAATGATATGTTGGGTATTTTTAGTTTTCTTAAAATTAACATAATGCACGTTATGCGAAATTAGAAAAATGAGTTTATTGCACTGATATTTATCTGTTTTTTAAATTTTAGACCTGGGTTGGTGCCCAGGTTTTTTTATTAGGTATAACAGCCATTATGTTAAATGGAACCTTCTTTAGTTGAATATTCATACTTTCAATGGAGCAAAACTTGCAGAATCTTGTCTAATTTGTAATCCTTGCAGCCAAGGGTGTCTAGCTGAGCTAAGGCAGGTATTTGTTGTAGTCGGGCCGCTATAATATTGATAAAGAGCGCCTGTATGTTTAATTTCAAGATTTTTAATAAAGTCTCTACGGAAGTGTTGACGATAAAAAATGACCTTCAGCTTAATTCTGAAATTCAACTTATAACAAAATATAAGACCTCTACTTCTGAAGATTATAAAAAAGCAATTATTTTGATCTTTAAAGAACGTGGTTATTCAGCTTTAGAGATTGGTCAACTATTGGAAAATTAAAGTAAAAGATTTATTCTGATCAGATAGGCACCCTTATTTAAAGGTGCCTATTCATTTTAGAAATTCTTAAATTTCAATCTGACTACCTAGCTCTACCACCCGGTTAGAAGGGATTTTATAAAAATCACTGACAGGGCTGGTATTTTTTTGCATTGCGACAAATAACTTTTCACGCCATGTAGACATCTTGCTGGACAGACTTGGAATTAATCTTTCTCTAGAAACAAAGAAGCTGATATTCATTAAGTCATACTCAAGATCCAGTACTGAAAAAGCTTGTTTCAATGAATGAGGCACATTAGGCTCTTCTTTAAATCCATAATGGATCGTTATTCTGAAAAAACCATTCTCTAGTACTTCAGTAACGATTCGCTTAGCTTCATCAACATACGGGATTTCAGAAGTCTTGATTGTCACCAAAAAATTACGTTCATGCAGAACTTTATTATGCTTTAGATTATGTAAAAGCGCATGCGGTACGACTTGAGGCGTTCCAGTTAAAAATACGGCATTTCCACTCACTTTCTGACCTGTCTGTTCAAGGTGCTCAAGAAACACATTCAGTGGAAGCGTGTCCTTCTGCAGTTTGTCCTGAAGAATATCTCTGCCTTTTTTCCAGGTCATCATGAGGGTAAAAACAATAACCGCAATAACGACTGGTACCCAGCCTCCAATCAGTACTTTTAATAGGTTTGAACTCAGCAAAACCAGATCAATAAAGGCGAATGGAATAATGAACAGTAAGACTTTCCATGTTTTCCATTTCCAGTAACTATAAGCCAGAAAAGCTACTAACAGTGTGTCACAGAACATGGTCACAGTGACGGCCAGACCATAAGCACCTGCCAACTTGCTGCTACTTTCAAATATTAAGATCAAGATGGTGATAGAGATAAACAGGAGCCAGTTCAGTAATGGAATATAAATTTGTCCAATTTCCGAAGCGGAGGTATGTAAAACTGTAAGCCTAGGTAGATATCCCAACTGTATTGCCTGTTTAGCCATAGAGAATACCCCACTGATTAAAGCCTGTGAGGCAATCACTGCAGCTGCAGTAGCCAGAATAATCATAGGATATAGAAGGGCTGAAGGCAGAAGCAGGTAAAAAGGATTGGTGATAGCCGAAGGATCTCTTAACAGTAATGCTCCTTGTCCAGCATAATTCAGCATCAGACATGGCAGTACAATTAAAAACCAGCCTAACTTGATCGGTAAAATACCAAAATGTCCCATATCCGCATATAAGGCTTCACCACCTGTTACTGTTAAAACCACAGCTCCCATCACAAAAAATGAAATAAGAGGATTGTTAATAACGAATAAAAAAGCCCAGTGTGGGCTGAATAATGCAAGAACAAATGGACTTTGAATAATACTCATAATGCCAATGGCACCAATAGATAGGAACCATAACAAGGTAATAGGACCAAAAAACTTCCCCATCATTGCAGTCCCATGTTTTTGAACGGCAAAGAGAGCTATAAGAATTCCAATACTGATTGGAATAATGAAGCGATCAAATGACGGGGCAGCAACAGAAAGTCCCTCAACTGCAGATAAAACAGAAATAGCAGGGGTGATGATACCGTCACCGAAGAATAAGGATGCTCCAATGAAACCTAAGATAATGATTGCCAGTCTTTTTCCACGGGACAATCCTTTTTGCCTAAGGTTTAAGGCGAGTAATGCCATGATACCCCCTTCACCATTGTTATCAGCTCTCATGATCACCAAAACATATTTAAGCGAAACAATTAAGGTAATGGTCCAAAAGATTAAAGAGAGAATTCCCAGGATATTAAGTTCATTAATAGGTAGCCCGCGTGTCGCATGAAAGCTTTCTTTTAATGCATATAATGGACTCGTTCCTATATCGCCGAATACTACTCCTAGTGCAGCCAGTGTTAATGCTGGTACTGCCGGCTTACTCACATTATTTTGCATATATTTGATTTACAAAATTGGGGAGCCTCGAATTTTATCATCTGGCTTCTCATGAAATTGCCTTGTACATAAAAACCCATACTTTCTTAGAGTGTTATAGTTTTTCTAGCTAAGCCTGCACTATATAGGTGCTATTTCACTTATAAGTAATCCAAAAATATATGATTCTTTAATAGATAATTTTAAGTTTTTTCTAAAATTAACATAATACACGTTATACGAAATGTGTTATAATTCTCTTGAAAATTCAACGCTGTAGTTCCTAGTTGATAGCCCGAACATCCCTGTTCGGGCTTTTTTTATGATTTTTCACGTTCCACG
>NZ_JWHB01000052.1:0-7652 GCF_000804305.1 Acinetobacter sp. YZS-X1-1
GAATACACTTAAATATTGAGGTTGCGCCGCTATAAATTGAATCTGATAGCCATATTTGTTTAACACCTTTTTTACCAGAGAAAAGTCTAGTCCGTGCCCATTTTCCTGGACAGATTTACACCTGAAACACTGTCCCAGGTACTGACTTTATTACATAAGAGCTTCAAAGGTTTATCTATTCTAAGTCACTGAAATTAAATTTAAAATATGCATATCGGCCGACTTAATTTCGTGAGTTTATTTAACACGGCTACACGTGCATGAATTTCATTCACCTGGCTATCAAAGCACTTTGCCGTTAATTTATCGCCTAATAGCTTGATACAGGCTATCTTGGTTTCTATCAAGCTTCGTCAATGTTAACCTGACCACTTTTTCCAAATAGCTCTAGCTAGATGTTTGACTGTTTTTTATAATTTGTTTCTCTCTAAATATCCTGTTTTTTGATGTTTCCAAAATTTTGTATTTTTTAGAGGAATAACTGCATGTGTATATTGATCTAAAATGACTTGTCGGCAGTGCTTGGTGTCATAAGCTTCATCTGTACAGACAGGATCAATTTGCTCATCCAATGAGATTTAATCAAGTAAATCTTCGAGTGCTTATTAATCACTTACATCATTTGTTATAAGCTGAACTGCACGTATTTGCAGCGCTTCAGCATCTATTATACCTATATGGAGTTCACGCTATTTCTGTCGATATTCAAGCTGATGCTTCTTACGCTCCCATTCCTTTCGCCTAGAAACTTCAAACCCGTAGATGGAGACCATCAAGATTTTTTTGATAAATAAAAAGCCCCCCAGTGGTAAGTTTTTGTAACAGGATCTTATTTAACTAAAAATCAGATGAATGTAAGACATATATGAAGTTATTGTTTAGTATACTTTGTTTAACTTATGTTCACCTGAAGTCTACTTCATTAATTAACGATTAGATAATCATCATTTATTACATTAACTTATTGCTTTTTTTATAAATTAGAATTTATAGGTTCATTAACCTCTCTATAAAAAATTAATAACTTTTAGGATACTGCTTAAGATGCTTATTATTGACTAGTTCATTCTTAAATCTAAAAAAATTTAAAATTTAAAAGATTGAAAAAAACAAAAATGCCAGCATCAAGCCAGCATTTTGAGATAAGTCAGTTATTTATCCAGCTATAGTTCCACCATCTTTACGAGTGATCACTACAGTTGCAGAGCGTGGCCGGGAAGTGGCAGACGAGTTAGTCTGTGATGCAGGCCAATGACTAGTGGGCTTATCATAACTTCGAGAATCTTCTCCAGGATGCTGTACATTAATGAAAATCGCTTTATAGTCTGGTGTCATGGTTACCCCCGTAATCTCGCAGCCTTTCGGACCTGTCAGGAAACGACGTAAAGTTTGATCTGAGACTTGAGCACCGACAATAGTTTCCTGACCAGAAGATGTGATTGTTCGAGTACCATCTCCAACCTTACCAGGTAAAGCAGCCAACATCATACAGTTGGTCGTATCTGTATAAGCACCATCATCAGTCTGAATCCAGAGTACACCACGAGGGTCAAACCACATCCCATCTGGTGAAGACAGATCATTATTATCATTCAAACCTGATAGATTAATATTTTGTGCCATTTTAGCTTCAGCACCAAATAGGTAAATATCCCATTTGAATGTGATGGCTGTGGTCGTATCCTTATCTTCATGTAAGCGGATAATATGACCATTTACATTACCTTTGCCACCCTCAGGATCGCTATAGTTACGTGGATTGGCTGCATCTAAGGCATGTGTAGTGCCGCGGTTAGAGTTATTAGTGAGCGTAACATAGACTTCTCCATTCTCAGGATTAACTGCAACCCATTCTGGACGATCCATTTTAGTAGCACCTACGCTATCTGCTGCTAGACGAGCAAAGGTCACGACATCTGCTTGGGAATTAAAAGGATAGATATTGTTCAGCTCATTCAAACCATTAATACCATAACTCAGCTCAATCCATTGACCACTCCCGTCTGCATTGAATTTAGCAACATAAAGCTTGCCATGATCCATATATTTATCTCCGACTGCATAACCACCATTACGGTCGTTTTCACTCCATTTATAGTCAGAAACAAACTTATATATATATTCTCCACGTGAGTCATCGCCCATATAGAAAGCCAGGTTATCATCTTCACGAGCACGACTGGCACGACAGTCTTCATGGGCAAAACGTCCTAAGGCTGTACGCTTAACTGGATTTTGTCGGCTATCAAATGGATCAATTTCTACAATCCAGCCAAAAGTATTGGGGCCATTACGATAATCTTTGCTAGCATCACCGGCAGTAATATCTGCACTCCATCGATCATAAAGATCCTGAGGTTCAATTGTACCTATTGCAGATTCCCAGCCATAACGTGAGCTTGAACCTGCTTTTAAACCATAACGCTCCAAAGCGACCGTTTCTTGCGGTAAGCGATGAGCATCATCAGTTTTGCTACGGACAAAGTAACCAATAAAGTTTTCTTCAGTGGTGAGATAAGTACCCCATGGGGTATAGCCGTTGCCGCAGTTGTTATGCGTACCGCGTGTTAGTTTTCCACCTGGTGAAAAGCGTGTAGATAGAAGAGTAGATCCACTCGCAGGGCCCGAAAAGCTCATGACAGTTGAGGCAGTAATTCGACGGTTATAAATCGAATTTTTGACAATTTCTATTTTTTGATTGGAATTGTCTTTTTTGATATGAATGATTGAAACACCATGTGCATTTGTCTCACGAATGACTTCATCTTCAGGGCGGCGACTATCAACTTTGGTTGGACCTTGAGGATGTAAAAAAGTCGGATTGATATATTCATGGTTCATAACGAGTAGACCGTGCTCAGACACAGTCGGGTCATACCGGCCAGAAGTGATATTTAAGCCAAAAAAACTCATTCCATCATGGCAGTCGCCAGAGCGAAACTGAAAGCTTGGCCCATTCGGGATATTGTTGTCATCCCAGTCTGAATATGCAGGATTAATAGAATCTCCAAGTGCATACAGGACATTGGCTTCATAACCGTCTGGTACAGTGACGATATCATTCAAGTTTTTAGCAACTGGTGTAAAGTTCAGTTGCTCTGGTTTTGCATTTGGGTCAATAGCAGGCGGGTTTGGTACAGTCTCGGTTGGCGGCAGAGAAGAGCTATTATCGCTGTCCCCACATCCGGCCAGAGAGGATGCAAGGGCCAATGCTGCAGCCCCACTTGCAGTTTTGGCAATTAAAGCACGACGAGAAATGGATTGTTCTAAAATATCCCGAAAATGATGATTATCTGATGTATTATTATCCAATTCCTGATTTTCATCATAAGGTAAGTAATCTGTCATTATTTTATTCCCATAACTAAGGTCTGGTTGTTTTAAAGTCAGGAATAAATTAGCGGTTGAATATGACAGTCAGGTGAAGCTAATATTGCGGATTTATTAAATATAATATTGATTTATATATTAAAAATAAAAGCAGCTTAAGCTGCTCATAGAGTATTTTCTTCTTTTATGTTCTTTTTTATTATTATTCAGTTAAGTCCGGTCATCATTTTTCTATCCATTTTCCTGCCGCTAAGCCTAATTCAAATAACAGCCACATTGGAACAGCTAACATAATCATTGATAGGGCATCGGGTGGTGTCACAAACATGGCAATAAAAAAACATCCCACCACAATAAATCGTCTTTTTTCCACCAAGGTCTGTGTGCTGACAACACCAATTATAATAAGCAGGAGCGTGATAATAGGGATTTCAAAAGTAAATCCGAAAACTAAAAATAGTTTTAAACAAAAAGCCAGATAACTATTGATATCGGTCATCGGTGCAACAGTGTCAGGTGATACGCTGATAAAAAAATGAAGGATAGAAGGTAAAGCGATTAAATAGGCAAAAGCAATACCTGCATAAAACAGTACAATACTGCTGATTAATAGTGGTAAAGCTAACTTTTTTTCTTTTAGGTACAATGCTGGTCTAATGAAGGCCCAAAGTTGATACAAAATAAAAGGCATGGCGATAAGTAAAGCAATAAAGAAGTTCAACTTAAATGGAGCCATGAAAGTCGCAGTCACATCTGTTGCAATCATGGTAGAGCTTTCAGGTAACTGAGCGCGTAAAGGCTTTGATAAAAGCTGATAAGTTTGGCTTGCAAAAGGCAGTAAACATAAGAATAGTCCTAATAATACGCCCACAATTTTGAAAAGGTGCTTTCGCAGAATCACTAGATGCCTGGTAATTGGCATTTCTTCTAACGGGATTTGCCGGGTATCGTTGTTGGTTTGAGTCGAAGGCAAAATACTCATACGGCCACCTTTATATCAGCATAAATTTTTTCTTGTTTTGTCACTTTATTCAGCTGGATTGGCGGTAAATGAACAGGTGAAACTGATTCATTAATTAATTGGTAAGTCAGCTCATAGTTCAAAAGATGTTGTTCCGGATTTCTAATGATGGGCTGATGGATTACATTTATATTATCCATTTGTGCCTGCATTTTAATTTCTAATTCCTGAATACGTTTCAGCTCGCTTTGCATTTGTTCCCGTAGTTCCGATAGTCGCAATTCACGGTCAAGATCATTTTGTATATTGCCGGCGATCCTTTTGATTTTGGCTGACCATTTACCTATAAAACGTATCGCTTCAGGGAGTTTATCTGGTCCAAGAATGAGCAAGGCAATTGCCCCAAAGACCAACAGCTCAGTCATTCCAATATTGAGCATAGCAATACCTCAATTCTTGATTGAACTCTCACTGGCTTTAACTTTCGCATCAATCGTTCGAGGGTACTGAAGTTGAGCTGCCTCAGCTTCTTCTTCTTCACGGACAGATTTCTTAAAGTCCTTGATTGCACCCCCTACATCTTTTCCTAGATTTTTTAGTTTAGAAGTACCAAACAGTAAGATCACTACAATTGCAAAAATCAGTACATGCCAGATGGATAACCCTGCCATATTTTATCCTCATTTAATCTTTTTAAATTTATTGGCTTATATCAACACTAACAAATGACAGAGCTATGAAGATTTGATGTCAATATAATGACAAGGGTAATCCACCCATAAATAACCGAAGTTAAAAATAGAGGTCAAGCAGCCATTAATTAGAGGTAGCCTTCGTCTGTTTGCTTGGTGTGGTCTTTCATGGTTGTAATGCCACAGCCAACTCGTTGCATAATCTTGCACTTCTTCCAGTGTTTCAAATAAATGCGTACTTAGACAGCTATAGCGTATAGTTGGATTATAATGTTCAATATACGCATTCTGCTGTAGCTTACCTGGTTGAATATATTCAATACGAATACCTTATTCAGTTCCCCAGCGCCCACATTCATGATTGATAAACTCCGGACTATTCTCAAACCGAATAACTAACGGATTTTCTCGCCACTCTAGCAACTGATTCAACGTACGAATAACCCGAATTGTTGGTAATGAGAATTCTGCTTCAATCGCTAAACCTTCTCGACGAGAATCATCAATTATATTCAATAGCCGACACAAAAAGTGCCCCAAATAGAAGAATTACTGCCACACCGCTGGAAACTTGAACGGAATTAAAAAAATAGGTATGGGGTTCAGCGGATACTTACAAAAAAGATGTCTACACAGACCTCTTTTTTATTTGGGCTTAATACGTGAAATTATTGCTGAGTGTCATCTTCATTCAGAATTTGCCCTGTGTGCTTTGGTGTGATTAAAGGTGCAGTCGGACGCGGTCCTGTGTATTGCAAACCGATACCCGCATAGACATCATCTGCTGCAACTTCGGTTTCAAAACGTTCCTTATCTCGTTCTCGGATTTCTTGGCTAATTTCTTCAACATTACTCTGGTCAACACCCAATTCTTCTAAAATGGCACCGCCAAATAGCATTGCCGACTCGAAGGTTTCTCGAATCATGTAATCCACATTTTGTTTTGCTAAATGCAGCGCATGCTCACGGTCATAAGAGCGAACCAGTAACTTGGTTAAAGGAAATTCATGTTGCACCAACTCTACAATCTCATTCGTCGTTTCTTTGTGGTCTACGCAAACAACAATTGCCTCAGCCGTATCTGCTCCCGAGGCATGTAAAATATCTAAACGAGAACCATCGCCATAGTAAATTTTAAATCCAAATCTTTCAGCGTTTTGAATCATGTCGATATCATTATCAATGATGGTCACATCAATCCCTCGAGCAAGCAGTAATTGACTGGAAACTTGTCCAAAACGACCGAAACCAATCATCAATACTTTTCCAGAAAGTCCTTCGGCAATACGGATATTTTCTAAAGAAGTTTGTTCTGTAGTTTGGGTAAAACGTTTAAATAAAAAGCCAATAATCGGGGTCAAAATCATCGATAAGACTACAATCGCAGTCAGGTTTGAGCGTTCAACAGCACTAATGACTTGAGCACTCATGGCGGCAGTAAAGAGTACAAAAGCAAACTCACCCCCTTGAGCCATCAGTAATGCGCGATCGAGTGCTTCGGAGTGTGAACTTTTGGTCATGCGTGCAATCAGGTAAATCATGGATGCTTTGACAAACATCAGCAGAAGTACAGCACTTAAGATTAACACCCAGTTATTTTTTACGACGTTAAGGTCTAGTGACATGCCTACACCTAGAAAAAATAATCCGAGCAATATGCCACGAAACGGTTCAATATCTGCTTCAATCTGATGGCGAAAAGTGGATTCGGAGAGTAATACCCCTGCAAGGAATGCCCCCATTGCCATCGATAAGCCAGTGACTTGCATCAGTAATGCTGCGCCGAGCACCACCAAGAGTGCTGCTGCAGTCATGACTTCACGGGCTTTGGCTGCAGCTAATAAGCGAAATAAAGGATTAAGCAACCAATAGCCTGCAGCGATTAAACCTGCAATTGAAATTAAACCAATTCCGATGCTCTGCAAACGCGTAGAAGTACTTTCAACAACATGATTCGGTGCGATAAAAGCGACAATTGCCAATAAAGGTACAATCAACAAGTCTTCAAACAGCAGAATCGAGACAATTTTTTGTCCTCGTGGTTGAGCAATGTCTCCACGATCTCCCAAAAGTTGCATTACAATTGCAGTTGAGGTGAGTACAAAGCCTGCAGCACACACAAAACTCACTTGCCAAGAATAGCCATAGACCAAGCCTACAGCCGTTAGCCCCAATGAACAGGCACTAATTTGTAATGTACCTAATCCAAAAATTTCTTTTCTTAAACTCCATAAATACAATGGACGCATTTCTAGTCCAATCACAAACAGATACATCACAATACCAAGCTCAGCGATATGCAAAATAGACGCAGAATCGTAGAAAAATGCCAGTCCAAATGGACCAATAATTAATCCTGCAATTAAATATCCCAATACCGAGCTTAATCCTAGGCGCTTGATTAAGGGGACTGCGATCACTGCAGCCGTGAGCAATATGACAGGGGATAAAAGGCTGATAGATGTGGCTTCTGCACTCATATATTTCTCAGATTTTGTATTGGGGCTGTTGACATTTCAAGTATAGAATTTACCCGATAAAGGTAGCCAAATATATATATACAGGCTTCAAGCTAATGCAACTGCAGAGCCTGTAAATAATTTTGTGTAATTGCTTTTCATAAATTTAAAGGTGATCACTTAGAACCTATCCAGAATATTTTCTATGCA
>NZ_JWHB01000006.1:0-145166 GCF_000804305.1 Acinetobacter sp. YZS-X1-1
TTATGAACAGTAAATGTCAACAGACCCTAATTGGTCTTGGGGCTATGCTTGTGTCAGGTTCAGTGTTCGCAACAATTGAACAGACTATTGTGAAACTATCTTTAGGGGAATTAAAAGGCCGTTATGCTTTGGATTGTTCAAAAGAGAAAGCTCATAATCTATCTTATGTTATTGGTGAAAAAAGCATTTTGCGCTTGATTTCTGCTAAACAAAAGCGTGCTTTATTAAAGTCAATTGAGCCTAAGTCTGAAAAATCTTTTGACGATTATCAATATATAACTACCGCCGAGTACCAGGGGGCTACGGTAGATTTCTACCAGAAAGATCATCAAAACTATGCGCGTGTTTTAAATACCAGTCTAAGTAATTCATTAGGTCCAAAAAACAAGCAGATGTTAATACAGTGCAAAACTGAAGCTAAATCCTGATATCTAAAAAGACCAGCAGTTGCTGGTTTTTTTAACAATATAGAAATAACCGCAGAAAAAGTCTTGAAAACTTTTCTTAAAACTTTATGAAAAATAATGCTTAGGTTAAGATGAGCCATCATTTGTAAAAGCATTCTAGAAGACCTATGCAACCATTTGTTCTATATAACTCAGAGCAACGTAAAAAAGTAGAATTTGTGCCTCGTAAAGAAGGTCAGATTGATCTGTATGTCTGTGGGATGACGGTCTATGACTACTGTCATATCGGACATGCACGCACAGTGGTTGCATTTGACTATATTATCCGTTTCCTGCGCAGTCAGGGCTGGAAAGTAAAATACGTACGCAATATCACTGACATTGACGACAAGATTATTAAACGTGCCAATGAAAATGGGGAAAGCATTTCATCACTGACCAGCCGTTTTATTGATGCCATGAATGAAGACTTCGCCAAATTAGGCTGTCTTGCACCGGATGAAGCACCAAAAGCCACTGATTACATCAATCAGATGCAAAACATGATTGGTACGCTGGTGGAAAAAGGGACTGCATATCCGGCAAATAATGGCGATGTTTACTTCGAGGTTGAAAAATTCGCCAAATACGGGCGTCTCTCAGGCCGTAAACTGGAAGATATGCAGGCAGGCGCTTCTGAACGTGTAGACGTCGAAGTTGAGAAAAAACACCCGTTTGACTTTGTACTTTGGAAACATGCCAAAGAAAATGAACCTTCTTGGGCTTCACCATGGGGCAATGGCCGTCCAGGCTGGCATATTGAATGTTCAGCCATGTCTACCTGCTGCCTCGGTAATCATTTTGATATTCATGGCGGTGGTGCTGACTTAAGCTTCCCGCATCATGAAAACGAGATTGCACAGTCTGAAGCAGCGACAGGTGAACAGTATGTGAACTACTGGATGCATGCCGGCTTCATCAATGTTGATGGCGAAAAAATGTCGAAGTCTTTGGGCAACTTCTTCACCATCCGTGATGTGATTGAAAAATTCCATCCGGAAGTGGTGCGTTACTTTATCGTATCTTCACACTATCGCAGCCCGGTGAACTATTCAGATGTAGCTTTAAAAGAAGCGAAAAATACGCTAATGCGTTTCTATCATTCTTTCAAAGCTTATCAGGCAGTATATGGCGAACAGCTGGTTGATACGTTAGATCAAGACTTTGTTGAGCGTTTTAATACGGCAATGCGAGATGACTTCAATACGCCAGAAGCCATTGCTGTATTGTTTGAACTGAATAAAGAGCTGAACCGTGCAGTAAAAGATCAGAATCAGGAACAGGCTACAGTTTATTATTCTACTCTGCGCCATCTCACCAATATTCTGGGTCTGGTACAGCACAATGTCGATGAATTCTTGAAGTCTGATATTGGTCAGGAAGCTTTAGGCTTGTCTGAAGAGCAGATTGAAGATCTCATCCAGCAACGTAAAGATGCCAAAAAAGAGAAAAACTTTGCTCGTGCCGATGAAATCCGCCAGTCTTTATTAGACCAAGGGGTGGTGCTGGAAGATACCCGTCAAGGAACTGTATGGCGTCGTGCTGATTAATTCGGCAGTTGAATCGATAGAGAGTTGACAGTTAGCAGAAACTCTCTATAATTCACTCCCATATTGCGGGAATAGCTCAGTTGGTAGAGCACAACCTTGCCAAGGTTGGGGTCGCGAGTTCGAGTCTCGTTTCCCGCTCCAAAATTCAAAAAACCCTGATCGGAAGATTGGGGTTTTTTATTGCCTACGCAAAATAAAAAGGACAATCAAAACTGATTTACCTAATGAAATTCTAAATAATGAAGAGCTTTCGGTCAGGGAAATTTTAGAACATTCTGTTTAAGTTTTATGAAAAGCTCTACATTTTGAAACCTGACATTTGCATAGATATGATAAAATTGCGAAAATTATTTTTTGCTAGACTGAGTCAACTCTGTATAGAGTTAAGGTAAACCTACTTTGAACCCACCAAATATGCCAAATCAAATAGACTTCCAGAAAGTTGCACTTGAAACCTTGCGTATCGAAGAACAAGCATTACAGATTTTAGCCACGCAGATCGATGAGCGTTTTAGTCAGGCATGTGAAATTATCCTGCAGTGCAAAGGTCGTCTGGTGATTACCGGGATGGGGAAATCCGGGCATATTGGCCGTAAGATGGCGGCAACTTTTGCCTCTACGGGTACGCCTTCATTCTTCATGCACCCGGGCGAGGCAGGGCATGGGGATCTCGGTATGCTGGTACCGGGTGATGTACTGATCGCCATTTCAAACTCAGGCAAAAGCGATGAAATCATGATGCTGATGCCTCTGATCAAGCGTCTGGAAATTCCTTTAATTACCATTAGTGGGGATGCCAAAGGCCCAATGCCACAAAATGCTGATGTGGCTTTAACTCTGGGTCATCTTCAGGAAGCCTGTCCACTTGGCCTGGCACCGACTTCGAGTACAACAGCAACTTTAGCGCTGGGTGATGCACTGGCTGTCGCTCTTTTAGATGCACGTGGTTTTACTGCTGACGATTTTGCCTTGTCACATCCAGCAGGTGCCTTGGGTAAACGCTTATTGCTGCATGTAAAACACTTAATGCACACTGGTTCGGAATTGCCAAAAGTGTCACCAGATACACCAATGAATCAAGTTTTATACGAGATTTCAAATAAACGCCTAGGTTTAACCACAATTGTGGATCAAAATGACCTTCTGCTGGGTATTTTCACTGATGGTGACTTACGCCGCCTGATCGACAAACAGCAAGGTTTTGATGTCAATTTACCGATTCAGGAAGTAATGACCAAAAATCCACTGACAATTTCTCAGGAAGCACGTGCTGTCGTTGCACTGGAAAAAATGAACGAACGTAAAATTAATCAATTTGTAGTGGTTGATGATGCCAATAAAGTCATTGGTGTAATTAGTATGCATGACCTGATTCAGGCTGGGGTAAATTAATAAATGGCATCTTATGTATTATTAGAGCAGGCACGTCATATTGAGGCACTGGTACTTGATGTAGATGGTATTTTAAGCGACGGTTTTGTCACCTTGACCAATACGGGTGATGAAATTAAATCTTTTGATATCCGTGATGGTCTAGGGATGAAGCTGGTACAGCAAGCCGGAATCAAAGTGATCATTATCACTGGACGTCAAAGCAATATCGTACAGAAACGTATGTCGGATTTGGGTGTAGATCTGGTTTATCAGGGCCGCGAAGATAAAGGAACTGCTTTACGTGAAGCTTGTACTCAGCTCAATATCGACCCTGAAGACTGTTTATACATGGGTGACGATTGGCCTGATCTGTCTGCCTTCGCGATTGCAGGTATGAAAGTGACTGTCCCAAACGGGCATGTTGAAGTACGTCGTCGTGCTGATCTGGTAACGCAGGCCTATGGTGGTCGTGGTGCGGTACGCGAGATTTGTGACATGTTACTGATGTCCAAAGGTAAGTACCAAGAGTTACTTGAAAAATATACTCGTGCGCCTTATTAATAAGTCATACATCCTGGATTAAGTACACCGCTTATGGACACTAGAGTTTTATATCTTACGGCTATTATCATTGCCGCAATAAGTGGTGGTTATTACTATTACAGCGGTAAGGGCAATAAGTTGCAGACTGATTCTGCACGTAGCATGACCTATTCTGCAAATAATATTAACTTAACCCAAACTGATGAAAAGGGCATGTTGTCTGTACGTGCCCAGGTCGACCAGCTTGAACAAAACCTGCAGCTAGAGACTTCGAGTCTCAAAAATCTGCAGGCAACGACCTATAAAGACGGTCAGGTTGATGCGACATTTTTTGCCAAACAGGGCAACGGTTATGATGACAATACAAAAGTTGTACTTTCTCAAGAAGTGCTGGCGACCAAGATCATGCAAAATGGAAAAATGCAGTTCCACACCGAGGAGCTGACGGCTTTTCCGAAAACACGTGAAATTGAAACCGATAAAACCGTCATTGTTGAATCTCCACAGGCTGAATTTATCAGTCAGGGCCTAAAAGCCAATCTTAATGATGGTCAATACGAATTCTTTAATATTCGAGGAAAGTATGAACCAAATTCCTAGAGCTAAAATGATGAACACTTTCCTTAAGCGCGCCGCGTTGTTAAGTCTGGTTGCATTGGGTTCAGCCACTGCGTTTGCATTGCCATCTGACCGTAACCAACCAATTACCTTATTAGCTGACCGTGCGACTTTTAATGAGCGTACCGGAGTCACGACATATTCGGGTAATGTCATCATTGAACAGGGCACCATGAAATTGCAGGCCAATTCGATTGTGGCGAATCTGAATAATAAAAAACAGATCAGCCTGATTACGGCAACAGGTAGCCCGGCTCAATTTCAGCAGAAAGTTGATCCTGCCAAAGGTTTGGCCAAAGGTCAGGCACAGAAAATTGTCTATAATGCGGAAACCGGGATTATTACCCTGTCTGGAAATGCCTACTTGCAGCAAGATGGCGCTAGTATCCGTGGTAATACGCTGAAATACAGCATGAATAAAGGCGATATTGAAGCAACAGGTACACCAAATAAAACCGGTTCAGCAGCAGGTCGTGTACAAATCGTGATTCCGCCTTCATCTTCGAAATCCTTTCCGGGAGCACGTGATTAATGGCACAGACGCATCAGGTTCAAACTTTAACCATTAAGCATCTGGCGAAAAATTATAGTAAACGCTGGGTAGTCAAGGACGTTTCCTTCAGTATGGAAAGTGGGCAGATTGTTGGGCTTTTAGGGCCTAATGGTGCAGGTAAAACTACCAGTTTCTATATGGTGGTGGGTCTGGTGCGTATGGACAAAGGTGAAATCCATCTGGATGATCTCGATTTGTCTGACTTGGCAATGCATGAACGTGCGCGTAAAGGTATTGGCTATTTACCGCAGGAAGCTTCTATTTTTAGAAAACTAACCATTTCTGAAAATATTATGGCGATTCTGGAAACCCGTAAGGATTTAAGCAAAGCTCAGCGTCAACAACGTTTAGCCGAATTACTGGCAGACTTTAAAATTACCCATATTAAAGATTCATTGGGTATGAGCGTGTCGGGTGGTGAACGTCGTCGTGCTGAAATTGCCCGTGCTTTGGCGGCCGACCCAAAATTCATGTTACTGGATGAACCTTTTGCCGGGGTTGACCCGATTTCCGTGGGTGATATTAAAGATATTATTACCACGCTGAAAGATCGTGGAATTGGTGTATTGATTACCGATCACAACGTTCGTGAAACTTTGGCCATCTGTGAACATGCCTATATTGTCAGCGAAGGTGCAGTGATTGCAGAAGGCACGGCACAAGAAATTTTGGCCAATGAAACGGTACGTAAAGTTTATCTGGGTGATGACTTTACTGTATAGAAAATTTTCATTATCAGAAAAAACCCGCACTAAGACTTTAGTCGTCAAATGTGGGTTTTTTTACTTAAATTAAGATGAAAAAGCTATCTTTTTGTATGATTTGATATATTTTTAGGCTAAAACACGAAACATTCATTATTCATTATTATGCAATTTAGGCTGCAGCACTTAAAAAATGTTCAGGGGATAATAGATAAAAATAAGGGAATATGGATCATTCTTCTTTTACCTTTATCTGTGCCATTCGTACATGCAGAAAATTCACAAAATTATTTTAATAATATTAAAAGTGGATTAGGAAAACTGATTGCACCAGAGCCAACGCGATCTGCGCAAACGATTGATATTAGCTCACTCAGTCAGTACTCACTGGATACCTCAAAGGTGGCTGAACTGCCGCAGATTAGTCGGCCGCAGCAGGCACAATCTTCAATTCGACCTATAAATGCTGGTATTCCTGCAAAAATGAGTCTGATTGAGGCGGTTCATACTGCAGTTCAGCGTCGTCCGGAAATTGCCCAGAGTATTTCGTCTTTATCTGCACAGGCCGCCAATATTGATGTGGCCAAAGCAGCCTATTATCCGCAGTTATCTGGCGGTGTAGGTACCGGAGATTTGACCTCAGGTGAACGCGGACTTCAGGTGGTTTCTCTGAATGCAACCCAGATGCTATATGACTTTGGTAAGATTAAAACCAATGTCAGTGTTGAATAGGCGAGACTGGCAGAAGACCAGGCAAGAGTATTAGTGAGTCTGGATCAGGTTGCACTGGAAGTAGCTGATGCCATCGTCAATATTAAACGCTATCAGGAAATTACCAAGATTGCCGAACAGCAGATTCAAGGCATTGCACGAATTGCAGAAATTGCCAATTTACGTGCTCGCGCCGGAATTAGCACACAGGCCGATCCGGTTCAGGCGCAGTCCAATCTGGAAGCTGCACAATCTAACCTGATCGTGCAACAGACCCAGTTAAGAAAATATCAGCAACGTTTGCGAACTTTATTGGGATTTGATGTCTCTGCAATTCAATGGGAAATTCCAGATCGTATCGTGACTCAAGCTGATCTTTATCAGGATCCCGAATTTACCCAGGTTCCAAGCATGATCTTGGCACATTCAGGAGTAGATGTAGCCCGATTGCAAAAAGATCAGGCACGTTTAAGCCGTTATCCGACCATTAATCTGAAAGGTAGCTTAAGTCAGGCAGTTAATGGTCGAAATCCGAATAATAATGAAGATGATGGCTTTTATAATTCTATTATGATTGAAGCCAGCAGTAATTTTTATCAGGGGGTGCTGTTCAGTCTCAGGCACGTGCTGCCAGTTATGCCGAAGAAGCTGCACGCGCACAGGTCAATACTGTCTATCTGGATGTGCTGGATCAGGTTCGCTTAATCCGGGAACAGATTGAAAATAAACAAAGACAAATGAATGTCCTGGCTCAGCGCCGTGAAACCACGGTACGAACCAAAGAACTATATCAAGAACAATATAAATTGGGCACACGGACTGTAGTGGATTTATTGAATGCAGAACAGGCGATTCACAGCGCAGCACAGGAAATTGAATCAGCGCGCTATGACATCTATTCGGCGATTGTGCAATACATTCAGGTAACAGGCCGTACACGGGATATTTACGCGCTTAACCGTATATCCATTCAGGGGTTTGAAGTTCAGCCATGAGTACTACACTAAATTATCAACCGTGGCTTCAGGCAGTTTTAAATATTGCCAAGCATTATCGGATCGAACCATCTGAGGAGCGGATTCGTCTTCAACTGGACTGGAACCAGCATCATGACATTGATGAAATGCTCAAGATTGTTAGCCGTCAGATGGAATTAAATGTCCGCAAAAATAAATTTGATAGCAGTCTGCTGAATCCCTGGCGTTTGCCCTTATTGGTTGAATTTGATAGCGGAGATGTTGGTGTTATTGAACGTATCGACACACAAGGTAATGTCAGTGTACAACTGAGTGGTGATGCCGGTTTATCGCAAAGTTTTACCATCGAGCAGTTAGAAACAGGTGCGAAGCATATTTATATCTTGCGACCAGAGTCTTCTGTACCGGATGCGCGTGTCGACGAATATATCAAGCCCTTTGAAAAAAACTGGTTCTGGTCAATTGTATTGAAAGACTGGAAACGCTACATCGATGTGATGTTTGCCTCTTTAATCGCCAATATTCTGGCTTTGGCAACGATTGTCTTCTCGATGAACGTTTATGACCGTGTGATTCCCTCACAATCGATTCCTACTTTATGGGTGCTGGCCGGTGGTGTACTGATTGCGGCCATTTTCGAGTTTGTATTACGAGTCTCCCGTATTTATCTTTTAGACATTATTGGTAAACGGGCTGACCTGAAAATATCTGACCGGGTATTTGGGCATTCCTTAAGAATTAAAAACAGTGAGCGTTCCAAATCGACCGGAACGTTTATTTCACAGATTCGTGAACTCGAAGGTGTGCGTGAACTAGTCACCTCCACTACCGTGACGGCAATTGCAGATTTACCATTCTTCCTCCTGTTCCTGGGAATCTTCTGGATTATTGGCGGCAACCTGTTCTGGGTCATGCTACTGGTAGTACCACTCATGATTCTTCCGGGAATTCTGGCGCAGAAAAAACTGGCCAAGTTGGCACAGTTAGGAATGCGTGAATCTGCAATCCGTAATGCCTTATTAGTGGAAGCCGTACAAGGGATTGAAGATATCAAGCTGTTAAGAGCTGAAACCCGCTTCCAGAACCAATGGAATCATATGAATGAAGTCTCTGCTGATGTCAGTATGCAACAACGTAAAATTGTTGGCTTAATGACAGCATGGACTCAAAAAATTCAGGGACTCACCTTTGCCATTGTGGTCTTGGTCGGTGCATTTGCGGTGATGGATGGTGAGATGACCACAGGTGCTTTAGTTGCCTGTTCGATTTTATCATCACGGATGCTGGCACCTATTTCACAAATTACCGGTGTCTTAGGCCGTTTACAGCAAGCCAAAGTTGTTAAAGGCGGTCTGGATGAGTTGATGAAAAAATCGGTAGATCAGCCGGACTATTCACATCTGATTCACCGTCCTGTATTGGATGGTCATTATGACTTGAGTGGCGTGGTGTTCAAATATGGCGATGATGATCCCAAACCGAGTCTGGTCATTCCAAAACTCGAAATCAAGCCCGGTGAAAAAATTGCAATTCTGGGCCGTAACGGTGCTGGTAAATCGACTCTTTTACAACTGTTGTCGGGTATGCAAACTCCAGCACAAGGCAAGGTCAAACTGGACGGTATTGATCTGACCCTGATAGATCCTTCAGATGTACGCCGTGATATGGGCTTACTTAATCAGAATTCACAACTCTTTTACGGCAGTATCTGTGAAAACCTGACTTTGGGTGCACCGCTCGCTACGGATCAGCAGATTCTGGAAGCTTTACAAATCACAGGTGCACTTAACTTTGTTCAGGAGAAAAAAGAAGGTCTGGATCATATCATTCTGGAAGGTGGAGTGGGCTTCTCGGGTGGGCAACGTCAAGCCTTATTACTTGCACAGCTCCTGATCCGCCAGCCTAAAATTTTGTTGTTAGATGAGCCAACCGCAGCGATTGATGATGTTTCAGAAAAACAGTTAATTGATCATCTGAAAGGGTATCTGTCCCATCGTACGCTGGTAGTAGCAACGCATCATCGCGCCGTACTGGAGTTAGTTGACCGTATTCTTGTGGTCAATGATGGCAAAATTGTCATGGATGGTCCACGAGATCAGATATTAAATCAATCACAGGTAGGAACTAAACGGGTCGTGGGAGCAAGCGCATGAGTGAACCACAAACATTACGCGTTCAAACAAAGTGAGCTTTCAGGAACCACCATTACCTAAATCCAGTTTGATTATCTGGATTGTGGGCATTGGTTTGTTAATACTGCTGACGTGAGCCTGGCTATTTAAACTGGAAGAGGTTTCGACCGGTACGGGGAAAGTCATTCCATCTTCTAAAGAACAGGTGATTCAGTCTCTAGAGGGTGGCATTCTAACCAAATTGAATGTTAAAGAAGGTGAGATTGTAGAACGGGGCCAAGTCTTGGCACAGCTTGATCCAACCCGATTTGAATCTAATGTCGGTGAATCAGAATCCTTGCTGATCGCTTCACGTGCGACTTCCGCCCGTTTACGTGCAGAAGTAAGTGGTACACCGTTGTCTTTTCCGGAAGAAGTGCTGAAATACCCGAAACTGGTCAAAGAAGAAACCGCACTGTATTAGTCACGTCGTGCCAATCTGGAAGAATCTCTTGCCGGCTTGCAACAGGCATTGGTACTGGTACAACAGGAACTTGAAATGACCGCGCCATTGGTGGCTAAAGGGGCAGCCAGTGAAGTTGAAGTTTTACGGTTGAAGCGAGAAGCCAATGACCTGCGTAACCAGATGAATGATATTCGTAACCAGTACTATGTTAAAGCACGGGAAGAACTTTCCAAAGCCAATACTGATGTGGAAACTCAGCAACAGGTGGTACGCGGCAAGTCAGATACCTTGAACCGGACCATTTTTAAATCCCCAGTTCGTGGCGTGGTCAAAGAAATTGATGTCATGACTTTGGGTGGAGTGGTACCACAAAATGGCAAGCTGATGACCATCGTGCCTCTGGACGAGAAATTACTTATTGAAGCCCGAATTTCACCACGTGATATTGCTTTTATCCGTCCTGATCAGGAAGCACTGGTGAAGATTACTGCCTATGATTACTCGATTTATGGCGGTCTAAAAGGTAAAGTGACCGTGATTTCGCCAGATACCTTGCGGGATGAAGTCAAACAGGATCAGTTCTACTATCGTGTGTATATCCGTACCGATAGTGACAAATTGAGAAATGCCGCCGGGCAGGAGTTTAATATCACACCAGGTATGGTGGCCTCTGTTGACATTCGTACCGGAGCAAAAACGGTAATGGACTATCTGATCAAGCCATTCAACAAGGCTAAAGAAGCATTGCGTGAACGTTAAATTTAAAAGTAATCAATAAAATTAAATTGAATCAAGCCTCTCGTATAGAGAGGCTTTTTCTTTGCCACCTCAAAACAGGTATACTGCACAGGTGAAATTTGAATGCCTGAAGTTATGCCATTTACCATTGCCAGCCTTGTCAGTTTTGAGGAAGACATCAAAAAAAGCCGATTTCAGGCCTTTGCCACACCTGTAGAAAATGAGCAGGATGTGAAGGATTTTCTGGAGGCCTATCGTGATCCGACCACCACTCATCAATGCTGGGCCTGGAAAATCGGTCATCATGTACGCTTTAATGATGATGGTGAGCCATCGGGTACCGCCGGCCGGCCGATCCTCGCGACTATTGAAGGCAATGAGCTAACCAATGTACTGGTACTAGTGAATCGATGGTATGGCGGTATTAAACTAGGCACCGGCGGTCTGGTCCGTGCCTATGGGGGCTGTGCTGGACAATGTTTGTTATTAGCTGAAAAAATTAAGCTGATTGAAAAGAAAAAGGTCGAATTTGCCTGCCAGTTTAATGAGTGGGCGATTTTTCAGTATGAGCTGAATCAGCAGCAGATTGATTATCAGGAAGAATATATGGCTGAAGGTGTACAGGTTCAAGCACAATTTCAGAAACATCAGATTGAACCTTTTGCTCTGAAGATTCAGGATGTTACTCGCGGACGTGAACAATTAAAAATCATAGAAGAAGCCACAGATGACTGAACCAGATCCATTACTGAAATATCGTGAGCAGCATAAACACCGCCTGAATTATATGCCTTGGCTATATTGGTCCTTAAAACCCAAGAATCGTGGTTGGGCTGAAGCTTGGCAGAAAGAATATCAGACCTATCTGATGGAGATGGAAACAGTCGAAATTGGCGAAAACTGTTTTATTTCGCCGTTGGCGCATATCTTTGCTGAGCCGGGTCGTAAAATTAGTATCGGAGATAATACCTTTATTGCGGCAGATTGTACGCTACATGGTCCTTTGGAGATAGGGAGCGAAGTCGCAATCAATCATCACTGTATTCTGGATGGTGGTCGGGTTGGGATTAAACTGCATGATCAGGTACGCATCGCAGCCTATTGTCATCTTTATGCCTTTGATCATGGGATGGAACTGGAGCAGCCGATTTATCAGCAGCCAGTCAGGTCCAAAGGGATTGAGATTGGTCGGGATGTCTGGCTAGGTGCCCATGTCGGCATTAAAGATGGGGTGAAAATTGCCGATCAGGCGATTATAGGGATGAATAGCATGGTCACGAAAGATATTGAAGCGCGTGCAATTGTCGCCGGAAATCCGGCAAAATTGATTCGATATCGGGATTAAAATAGTGAAAGAAGTTCTTGGAAAAAGGATTTATATCAGGTGCTTAATATTCGGTAAAGGTCTTATCACATCACATAAAAGTTAACATATTTCAATTCAAGCCTTACAGATTTCAGTGCACATTTACTAATGCTTGTGCTAAGTTAAAAATAACTAAGAAATTTTTATTATAAAAGAGAGGCTGAACATGAAACGTGTCATTGCCTGCATAGACTCCTCACCATGCACGAACGCACTTGCAGATGCGGCTGCATGGATTGCCAAACAGACCGGCCGTGAACTGGTTTTATTACAGGTTCTGGATTATTACCCGGCCAGTTATCATCTTGGGGAAATTAGCGGTGTGATTGGCTTTGAAAGCAATGCCATGTTGCTTAAAGAGCTGGCTGAGCTGGAGCAAAAGCAAAGTGAAATTGCGCTTAGTTATAGCAATAATCTGCTCCAGCATATTTCGGATCGTATCTTTAAAGATTATGGCATCCGCACCACCCATATTCAGGAAAAGGGTGATTTTCTGGAACAAAGTTTTCAGATTCTAAAACCTGATGATATTGCTGTAATCGGACTACTCGGTGAGCGTTCTGCCGAGAAAAACAAGCCAATCGGCACCAATGTAGAAAACTTTATCCGTGGTGCTAACTGTACAGTGATGACTGTAGGGGAACACTTCAGACCACCGACACGTTTTATCTTTGCTTATGAATATTCGCCGACTTGTGTGAAGATGATGAAACGCATTGCAGAAAGTGATTTATTAAGACAATTACAATGTCATCTGCTTTATATCGGGGATCATGTGGAAATCCTGAATGAGCCTCTGCAATATTTGACAGAAGCAGGACTAGAGGTCGTTCCAGAATACCGCTATGGAGAAGTGGCTGAAAATATCCTGTCTTATCAGCAGGAATATGGGATTCAGTTAATTGTCTTGGGGGCATTCAGTCACAGCAAGATCCACCAGTTCTTCTTGGGCAGTATTGCGACAACGATTTTCCGCAATTCTAAAGTTCCATTATTGGTAGCAAAGTAAAAAGAGGATAACAAAAGCGGCAGAGATGTATTTTTTGATAAATTGTTACAGCTTGAATTAAAAATAACCAGAGTTATCCTCATATATTGTGGATAACTCTGTGGTTACATTCTGTAAGATGATGTTATTTATCAGGAATACTTTATTGGCTGATTTTTGTTCTAGTCGTTTTATTTAACAATTGCGAGTGCAAAACCATCATGGCCTTTGCTACCGACGGTCTGTAAAGCAGTACAAGACAAGATACGTGGATGATTTTCCAGCGCTTTAAACATGTCACGAATGCCTTCAATACTTGGTTTTTTATTGTCCGGATTGATGATATCACCGGCACGAATCACATTGTCCAGGAAGATAATAGTACCGGAGTGAGAAAGGTTTAAGCTTAGCTCCAGATATTCAGGATAGCTTTGCTTATCAGCATCAATAAAAATAAAGTCAAAGGCTTCAGTATCTTCAGGCAGGGCACGAAGCACATCTGCAGCCCGGCCACATTTCAGCTCAATTTTCTGTTTTAACTGTGCACGATCAATATTTTCCTGTCCCATGGCAGCATGCGTGTCACGGCCTTCAATGGTCAGAATATAACCGTCTTCAGGTAGGGCACGAGCCAGCCACATGGTGCTATATGCAGCAAAGGTTCCCAGTTCCAGTACACGTTTGCACTTATTCATTTGGATCAGCATTTGCAGCAGCATTCCCTGATTTGGCGCAACAGCCAGATGATCTGGAAAACCATGTGCAGCAGTATTTTCAAGAGTCTGATTCAGGATAGGATCTTCAGGAATTAAATGTGAATCAATGTAGCGGTCAATATCTGTCCACATTTGTTGCATAGTACTCGCACCTTTGTTGTGATGCGTGCATTTTAAACTTTTCCGGGCACAGCGCAATTTATTGTTCTATATTCGCTGATTTTTTAGGCTATACAAAGCCAAAAGCTGGCTTTGTATAGAAAGTGAAATGACTTAGTAATTACACATTGATGAGCGACGACTTAAATCCGGGCCCCAAGTGCGATAACCTTGAGTATCAATATGGATTTGGCCAGAGGCATATAAACCGAGCCCCATATTCAGGCTTTGTCCATGCTGTAACCAAAACTGGCACAGTTTGAACTTGGTATTTTCAATCGCTGCATAATCCTGAGCCTGTGGGTACTCAGGTCCGATCCGAAAATCAATTGCCGAGTTAAACAGGTGACGTGAAGAATTGGCTCCACCGGCACACTGATTTAAAGGCAGGTCACGATAAACCGAAGTGACTTCAAAATCAGTCAGTACATTGGCAGCAACCAGATATTTGAAGACACGTAAAGTAGGCACCTGATTTGACCAGAGCTCACGGCTTGGAATCATATATTGCGATCGACCACATTTAGCCCAATCCCGTGCAGTACGCATCAGCTCAAAACTTGGAATAATATTTCCGACCCCTTGCTGGGCCAAAAAGTTTTCATATTCACGTACAAGAGACAGGTTATTTAATGCCGATACCCAGTGAGTATAGACATAAGGAACCGGTTTAGGCTGTGGTTTATGGTTGTACTGGACTCGTTCTTCTGGGATGTAAATCCTTTTATCTGGAGTTACCTTACCAGACTGTTTTGTGGTGGTAGCACATCCTACAAAGACAAGCGGGATTATACAAACACTCAATAACCCCTTTATTAAATGCTTCATTGATAGCAATTCAGATATTTTAAAATAGCGCTATTTTAGTCCACTTTTACGGAGAAAATCAGGATAAATTGCAATGAAATGTGTGGATGGGGTATAAAAAAAGACCAGTCTATGCTGGTCTTTTTTTAAGATTTGAAAAATTATTTTTCAAGATATTGTAATTTATCAGTTTTACCATTCCACTCTTCACGGTCAGCAGGTTGCTCACCAATTTGAGTGATGTTCGGCCATTTTTGAGACAGTTCAGCATTTAGCTCGATAAAAACTTCTTGGCCTTCCGGTAACTCATCTTCAGAGAAAATTGCATTCGCAGGACATTCAGGCTCACATAACGCGCAGTCGATACACTCGTCCGGGTTAATCACAAGGAAGTTAGGACCTTCATAGAAACAGTCTACAGGGCAAACTTCAACACAGTCTTGATATTTACATTTAATACAATTTTCAGTGACAACGAAGGTCATGGCGACAGCTACCTAAAAAATATGGTTCTAATGACGAATACCGTATTTTAGGCAAAAATAGAGGGAACAAACAATTCCTTTTATTGATATTTGTTATATATAGGGCTGTTAAATTTGAAAAAACTGCGATGATTTGAGGAAAGGCTCAGGGAATGAGAATCATCATCAGCTAAGCCCTATGCAGGATAGGGCTTAGGAGTGATTTTAACTTGGCTGTTTCATGAGATCTTTAAGAGCATAAAGTTGCTGTAATGCTTCACGTGGACTCAAATTGTCGACATCAAGGTCTTCTAATAATTCAAGCGCTGCTGAAGGCTTTTCAATCTCGATGACTTTTTCAATGATTTCAGGCATCGCGAACAGATCATGCTGTGGACTTTGCGGTTTGGCCTGATGCTGCTTTTCCAGAATCTTCAAACGATGTTGAGCTTCTTTAATTACAGCCGCAGGAATACCTGCCAGTTTAGCCACCTGTAAACCATGACTCTGACTAGCTGGACCATGTTGGACTTTATGCAGCAGAATCAGGTTGCCATTTAGTTCTTTGGCTGTGACATGGTAGTTATCAATGCCTGATTCTTTATCCAGTTCGGTCAGCTCAAAATAATGTGTTGCGAACAGACATAGACATTGAATCCGTTTAGTCAGATCCAGCACACAAGCCCAAGCGAGTGATAGTCCGTCATAGGTACTGGTTCCACGACCCACTTCATCCATCAGAACCAGAGATTGACTGGTAGCATGATGCAGAATTTGCGAAGTTTCCGTCATTTCCACCATAAAGGTTGATTTGCCAGTCGACAAATCATCTGCAGAGCCAATCCGGGTAAAGATTCGGTCAATTGGACCCAGTGTTGTCGATTGCGCTGGCACATAACTACCGCAATAAGCCAGCAGGGCAATTAGGGCAGTCTGGCGCATAAAGGTGGATTTACCACCCATATTTGGACCGGTAATAATGGCCATACGGTGCTGATAATCCAGCTGGGTATCATTCGGAGTAAATGCAGTCTTGCTTAAAGCTTCCACCACTGGATGACGGCCGGCAACGATTTTCACACCAATTTCAGGGCTGAATTTTGGTCGTGCCCAATTGCGTAAACGTGCTTGATGTGCAAAGTTTGCCAACAGATCGATCTGGGCAATCGCACTGCTCATCATCTGTAGATTACCAATATCCTGACGCAGTTCATCCAGCAATATTTCGAACAGCATTTTTTCACGAGCAAGCGCACGGGATTCGCTAGACAGCACTTTATCTTCAAAAGCTTTTAGTTCAGGCGTGATATAACGCTCGGCATTTTTCAGTGTCTGACGACGGATATAATGTTCAGGTGCCTGTTCAGCTTGTGCACGTGTAAGTTCGATATAATAACCACTGATACGGTTATAGCCGATTTTCAGGGTAGGAATGCCGCTTTGCTCCCGTTCCTTAATTTCCAGATCAATCAGGAACTGTCCAGCATGATCACGGATTTTACGCAGCTCATCCAGCTCGGTATCGAAACCTTCTGCAATGACATTGCCATCACGTAGCAGTACCGGTGGATTTTCAACGATAGCGGACATCAGGCGCTGATGCAGACCATGAAAATCGCCCAGTTCTTGATTCAGCTGCTGTAATAATTTCGAATTCTGCTGACTTAACAGTGGTTGTAATGCATGGCGTAAAAATGGAATCTGTGCACAGGCCTGACGTAATTGAACCAGATCGCGTGGACGCGCACTGCCTAAAGCGATACGGCTGAGTACACGTTCAATATCACTGATTTCTTTTAAGACCAGACGGACTGGCGATTCATGGAAACCTTCAAGCAATACCTGTGTGGCATCCAGTCGCTCATCCAGAATCGCAGTATCACGAAGCGGTTGCATCAGGGTGCGGCTAAGCAGACGGCCACCCATAGCGGTCTGACAGTCATTGATCAGCTGGAACAATGAAGTGCCATGCTCAAATAAAGGCTCAATTAGCTCAAGATTACGACGGGTGACTGGATCCAGTGCAATAAAGTCTGAACTTTGTTCCAGTTGAATGGTTCGGATATGCGGTAAAGCTGTTTTTTGAGTTTCTTTGGCATAGTGAATTAATGCAGCCGCAGCAGCTTTGGCCAAAGGCAGATGATCAATTCCGAAACCTGAAAGTGTGCTCACTGCAAACTGGTCGCATAATGTCTTCTGAGCATTGTTCTGGTTGAAGTCAACATTCGGGCGTTTGCTGATCGGAACATCTAGCTGTTGTTTTAAGTGTTCTACCAGTGCCTGATCTTGCAGATTTTCATCAATCACAATTTCGCTAGGCATCAGGCGTGCCAACTCAATGGCTAACTGACTTAAGTCATAATCGATTTGCTGGACTTTAAATAAACCGGCACTCAGGTCAAGAAGTGCAATTCCGATTTGTTGCTGGTGAACACACAGAGCAACCAGGTTGGAGGTTTGATGAGCACCTAATAAGGCATCATCGGTTAAGGTTCCAGGAGTAATGATTCGGACGACACCACGTTCAACTGGGCCTTTACCAGTCACTTCACCGATCTGCTCGCAGATCACCACCGTTTCGCCTTTTTTCACCAGACGAGCCAGATAGCCTTCAGCAGCATGGAAAGGTACACCGGCCATCGGAATTGGCTGGCCATTGGCTTTACCGCGATGGGTCAGGGTAATGCCTAAAATTTTGGCGGCCTTATGGGCATCTTCAAAGAACAGTTCATAGAAATCACCCATCCGATAAAACATCAATGAGTGTGGATGCTGCATTTTGACCGACATGTATTGCTGCATCATGGGCGTTAAGCTAGAGAGATCAGCCACAAGTTCTGAACTGGTCATTAAGAAAAAATCCTTTAAATATATAAAGCAAAACCTGAATCTTTTTCCGAAACACTATCCTCGGAAAACCTGGAAAATAGCCTAAGCTAAAAATCCTGTAAAGACCGGTTTGAATGTCAAAAGTAATTGCCTCAAGTCTAACAAATTTAATTTTTAGAAAGAAATATAAATCCTCAGGAATCTGTATTTAGACGGACTTAGTCGATATAAAGCATAAAAGGGTATTGATACATGGGGTGCCCATAAAAAAAGCCACCGATTGGCAGCTTTTTTTATGTCTTTCATCAAAATTTAATCAGGGTCATACAATCCTAAGTCGACCAGATGTAATCTGAGAAGGCGGCGGAGTTCCAGTACAGCCTCAGGCGTTTCCTGAACGGAATGTCCACCTTTGATAATTTTATTGGAAGCCGCACCTTCAAGATATGCACTCTGATAAGCAACGACATCATCAGTCATGATATTTTCATCATCACTATCTGTATTATTGCCAATAATCGAGTGAAATTTGAATCCCGGTGCAGGATTAATATCTTTAGTCAATGCCGTGAATTTTGATTTTTTACTAAGGTCACTCGGCCCATTTTGAATCAGGTCACGACCGACTTCATGTAGAAAATCACTTAAGCCAATTTCACCTTGGACTGTGTCGGCAAATGCGCCCAAAAAGGCACTCGGAACACGAATAATTTTACGTGCCAATTTGGTATGCCAGCGATCTGCATAATCGGTCCCTTTATGCGGTGCTGCCAGGAAAATAGCACGACTGAAATTCGGAACCGGCTGCATTTTCAAGCGCGCTTTAAAGAGCGGATTGTCCCGGAACTTGGTCAGCTTCGAATTTTTTACAATATTAAAAGCGGGCTCGGTAATATCTGCATCACTTACCAATAGACGGGCAATGACACCGCCCATACTGTGTCCAACCAGTACAGCTTCTTTTTTGGCTGGTGCATTATTACTAATACGCGCGAAACCTTGTTGAAGCAGCGCATTAATCTGGAAACGGCTTTCCAGAATAGGCATGTTGGTTGAGTAGAAGACCTGCCACACCTGGAAATTTTCTCTTAAGACCGGATCACCCATAATATCATTCGTTAAACGAATCCAGGCTTCCGGGCTGCTGGCCAAACCATGAATCAGCACTAAAACCTTTTTATTTGGATTATAAGGTTCCAGCATAAATAGATGAGGCATGACCAGATTATCGTCACGATTGATCAGTGTCAGATAGGCTGCACGTCCCAGGTTATTTTCTGCCAGCCATAAGCCATAAGGCGCTGAAAAATTTGCAGCTAAAGTATATTCCTTATTGGCAACTTTAATCTTGTCATATTTATACGGGTCATAAAGTTTTAAATGGAAGTTGCTGTTATTTAGGATCTGTTCTACAGAGTTCGCTGATTCTGGAATGGCAGTAATTGTGGTTGCCAGATAACGTGCTGAATGAATAAAAGGATTTACGCCATTTTGATATTGGTAATTTAGTGGATCAACCAGATATTTTTTATCTTTTTTGGAAATTTTTTCTTCCGGCAAAACCACCAGAAACTCAGAGCCGAAACCGTCACGACGGGTAATCGAGCGCAGACCAGAGAAGTTCATGTTATAGGTCGACATTAACTGTTCAATCGACTGATTCTTGAGCTGGGGGAAATCGTCCAGATTAATGCTATAGACACTGTTGCCAACCTGTAGACGTTGTCCGGTTTCTTTGGTTTTATAACGTTCCGCGTAGATCTGGATTAAATGAGCAATCGCCAGGTTATAAAAGTCACGAATCTGAACTTGTCGGTTGTCGAAAATCCGGTCTTGGGGCGCACGTTCAGTCTGGAACAGATAGGCATAACTGTAGCGGATACTTTTATCCAGCATTTGTAACTGCTGTTCCTGACATTTTTGCAGGTTCTGGGTTTGCAGTTGCTGTTTTTCTTCAGATCGGGTTTTAGCCAGAGCACTGGTTTTACATTCAGCCGATTTACCCAGCTGTAGTGATTTAGCTAGATATAATTCACTCGATGTGGAAAGTAATTGCTCATCCAGAATCTGTGGAATTTCTTGTAGCTCTTTCACACATTCTTCTGGATTATCTTCACAGACTTGTGCTTCACGTCCGGTCATGGACAGGACATTCAGACTGGCTTCACTCAACTTATCGCGTGTAAGAATGCTATCGCGTTCATTATTGATGGTGACATTAATAGCCTGCTCTTTAACACTCACCACCTGACAGCCACTGAGTAAGGCTGTCATGAGTACAGTGCAAAGTAATGCTATCTTATTTATTTTCTCGTGCATAAAGACTTTGAACACTCATTTAAAATTATAAAGCTTGATAATGCTTTGTATTTTACTAATTTTTTCCCATAAAAATAGACCGCCGGAGCGGTCTATTTGTAATATTATGAATCTGAAATATAGCTTATCGTGCTGGTGTAGGCGCCGGGGTTGTTGGTGCAGGAGCGGCTGTTTGCATGACTTGCCATACGTTCCAGCGACCCTGTTTTTCAATTTCCTGAATCAGACGATCAGCGACTTCAGCTTCTTGCGGGTATTTAATTTTGTAATTATTCAGAACCTGAACAGCATTCTTTTTATTCTCCATGGCAATGTAGTTATTTGCCGCAGATAAATAAGCTTCCTGAACACCCGCCTGCATTGCCTTGTCCAAATACTGAATCGCTTCACGATGACCGCCACCTTCAGACAGACCAAAGCCAAACCAGAAGTTTGCTTCAGCATCATCCTGGTTGATACGAAGAATGCGCTGTGCATAGGTCATTGACTTGGTGGTATAGATAGAACCTAAATCAAGATTACGTGCCATCACGCTGGCCTTAAATGCACGCATTAATACATCAAATGAAGCATTTGGACGTGAAGCTAGAGTATCTAGCTGTTGAGAAACTTCGCGAAGCTTTGCTTCAAAACCACGGCGTTCCTGACGGTCGCTAAAACGAGGTGGATAATGACGCGCTTTACCTTCTACCATCTGCAAGAAATCATCGATTTCGGTAATGTCGATTTCATTTTCATTGGCAAGTGCTGCATAACGCATACTGCGTGTATTGCTATCCACCATCGGGATAATCAGCTTGTTTACATCTAGGGTTAACTGTTTAGACGGATCTTTAGGATCAGTCACCACCATTTTTGTCACTGGCTGCGCAGCGGCCTTTTGCAAATGAACTTCAAATGGAGGTGGTTCGTTATAGTTAAACGGGTTTAAAGCATAAAATGGCGGAGTAATTTCAGGTTCAACAAAAACGACCTGATCAGCTGGTTTCTGTTTTTGTTTGCTTGAGGTCGGTGCCATAGAGCACGCCGTCATGGTAAAAGCTAAGCAAGCAATTGCTAAGGGCTTCAAGGTCATAATATCCGTCCATTCATGTTATTTTTTAAAACATCTATTCAAAAAATGCATGATCGTCAGTCTATGAAAAGTGCTGCGATCATGCAAGCAAATGCGTGTTACAAAAGAATTATGATTTATAGTCAGGCCTTGGACTGACTGGTTTGTGCTTCGCACTCACGGCGCGCATCTTCCAGAATTTTAAGTTCTTCTTTGCTAAATGGCTGTTCATTTAACTGGTTTTTCTTGAAAGTCGGGTCAAGCAAAGACAGGCGGTTGCACAGTGTATTCATGCGTTTTTCATTTTGTTGAATACGGTCAAGTAAAACCCGCATACCTTCAATAATCGGGTCTGTCTGATCCTGTGTAGTTGCATAAGGCTGGAAGCCAATACTTTCGGCATAATCACGACGACGTGCTTCAGCATCATCTTTTGGCTGATCTTTGGTGATAAAGCGCGCTGGGTTGCCAACCGCTGTGGTATTCGGCGGAACTGCTTTGGTAACCACAGCATTGGAACCGACCTTGGCATTTTTACCTACCGTGAATGGACCCAGGATTTTGGCACCTGCACCAACAACAACGCCATCTTCCAGAGTCGGGTGACGTTTGCCTTTATTCCAGGTTGTACCACCCAAAGTCACACCATGATACAGGGTGACATCATCGCCAATTTCCGCAGTTTCACCAATCACAACGCCCATGCCGTGATCAATGAAAAAACGTCTACCAATCTTGGCGCCCGGATGAATTTCGATACCTGTTGCAAAACGGCTAAAAGAGGACAAAACACGCGCTGTACCTTTACAGTCTTTTTTCCATAGCTCATGTGCCATGCGATGCATAATCAGTGCATGGATGCCAGGGTAGGTGGTTAAGACTTCTAAGGTATTGCGTGCTGCAGGATCGCGCGCAAAGACAGCTTGGATATCTTCTTTGAGCTGTTTTAGCATTAGTTTTGATCCTCATCCTGTTGTGATGTATGGGAAGGTTTTTTCCAGGTGCCGTTATTCAGTGCCTGAACACGAGTGAAAATACCACGAAGTAAGTGATATTCCATACGATCTAATTGTATACGTCCGAAAAGGCGACGCAAGCGTAAAGGAAGTAATCGTGGGTTTTTTGGGTCCATAAATTCAATTTCTGCCAGCATTTTTTCCAGATGCGGGTAGAACTGTTCCATCTGTTCATGGGTCACCAGCGGTTCATCCCACTCCATTTCAATGCCATCAATGACTTGCATGGTGGCTTTTGGATCACGAGGATGTTCTACCTGATCCAGTGCTGCCATACGCAGTTCATAGCAGATCACCTGAATGGCTTGAGCGACATTCAATACGCCGTAATCCGTATTCACAGGAATGGTTAAGTGATAATTCGCCATCGCCAGTTCTTCATTGGTCAGACCGCGGTCTTCACGACCGAACAGAATCGCAATTTCCTGTTTATCTTCAACTACAGCTGAAAGTGCTTTTTCTGCGGCTGGACGTACATCAAGTAAAGGCCATGGAATAGTACGGCTGCGCGCACTGGTACCAAAGACGATCTGGCAATCTTTAATCGCATCTTCCAGTGTTTCTACGATTTCAATCTGTTCGATCAGATCGGTTGCACCTGCAGCAAGCGCATCAATATCTGGGTGCGGATAAGTTTTAGGCGCAACCAGAACCAGTTTGCACAGGCCCATGGTTTTCATGGCACGTAAGGCACTACCAATATTGGCAGGCAGGGTGGTATTAACCATGACAATACGCACATGGGAGAGATGTGCTGAAACAGCAGCATTGTCAATTTGACTCATGATGATTCCAGTTTGGATATATTAGAATGGGAGATTATGAATACTGCGGCTGAGATTCAGCTTCATATTGTGCCAAGGCATCGTCCATGCTCATGTCAGCAGGCGGAGGCGGAACCTCAACTGGCTTAGCTTCTTCATAAGATACGGCACGTGCAGCTTTAGACTTCACCTGATACTCGATATAGAGCGCAGTCTTGCCAAAATAGTCACGCAGCTTGGCGAGAAGATCATCCAGTGGTGCAACTTTCCAGCTTAAGCCCAGATGCAGTTCAGCCGTGGCATAGCCATAATCCAGATACAGAATCACTGGAATATGCGTGCTCATATCCACATTGGTATATGGCATCAGAATTTGCTGCAAGTCACGGCTGAGGGTTTTGCTGTAATGTTCAGCTTGCAAGGTAATCTTGATGCTGTTAGCACGTTTCTGACGGATTTCATTCAGGCTAAAGGCTTTGGTCAAACGACCGAGTGGGCGATCAAAACCTTCACGCTCGTAAATTTCACCTTCAATCACCACGACTTTATCAACCTGAACGATGTCTTTAAAGCGCTGGAAGCGTTCATGGTTGGTGGAGATTTCGATACGTGCCGTACCATCATCTAATGTCACCATCATCCGGTTCGGGAAGTTAGCGACATCGACTACCAAACCAGCAAACACAGTCGTTATACCACGACGGGTCGGGGTTAATTCATTGATCTGACAAGGTACAAAGGCTTTTAGCTCATTACGATATACATCAATTGGGTGACCCGTTAGATATAGGCCGAGTGTATCTTTTTCACCTTTGAGACGGACTTCATCAGACCAAGGTTTCACCGGTTTGGCCGGTTTACGCTGAACTTCTTCAACTTCACCAAATAGATCCATGATCCCGGTTTCACGGTTCTGACGGGCCTGATCTGCAGCCTGTACTGCTTCAGGAAGCTGTGCCATTAAATTAGCGCGTTCAATGCCCAAGCAATCCAGTGCACCAGCACGGATCAAGGCTTCGAGCGTACGTTTATTGATTTTTTTCAGGTCGATACGGTGACAGAAGTCAAACAGGTCTTTATAAGGACCTTCTTTCTGACGTGATTCAATCACGGACTGCATTGCCGCTTCACCCACGCCTTTAATCGCACCTAAACCATACACAATAGTTTTTGGATCACTGGCATGGAACTGGTAAATCGACATATTCACCGATGGTGGTAATACTTCCAGTCCGTTATGACGGCAATCATCAATCAGGAACACCACGTTATCAGTGTTCTGCATTTCCGAGGTCATCACCGCTGACATGAATTCAGCAGGATAATGCGCTTTCAACCAAGCTGTTTGATAAGCTACCAGGGCATAGGCGGCGGCATGCGATTTGTTAAAGCCGTAGCCTGCGAATTTTTCCATATAGTCGAAGATATGGTTGGCGGTGGCTTCATCGATATCTTTTTTCGCAGCACCTTCAATGAAGATCTTACGCTGCTTGACCATTTCCTCAGGTTTTTTCTTACCCATCGCACGACGAAGTAAGTCCGCACCACCCAAGCTATAGCCGGCACAGAACTGTGCAGACTGCATTACCTGTTCTTGGTATACCATGATCCCGTAAGTTGGCTCTAACACCTTTTCCAGCAAGGGATGCAGGTATTCGAATTCACCACCGTGCATACGATGGATAAAGTCAGGAATCAGGTCCATTGGACCTGGACGGTATAGCGATACGAAGGCAATAATTTCTTCGAACTTGCTTGGACGCGCTTCCTTGAGCATCTTCTTCATGCCGACGGATTCAAACTGGAATACTGCAGTGGTATTCGCCGTCGCAAAGATGTTATAGGCAGGCTTGTCATCCAGCGGAATATAGGAAATATTCACCGGTTCAGTGACGTCTGGGCGTGCATTGATGTGCTTGATGGCATCTTCAATAACGGTCAGGTTACGTAGGCCCAAGAAGTCGAACTTGACCAGGCCGGCAGCTTCGACATCGTCTTTATCGAACTGGGCAACACGTCCAGTACCATCGGCATCACACATCACGGCTGAATAGTCGGTTAGCTTGGTCGGTGCAATCACTACACCACCGGCGTGTTTACCGGTGTTACGGGTAATGCCTTCAAGCTTGAGTGCCATTTCCCAGATTTCTGAGGCATCGTCATAATCGGGATTCGATGGATTGGTGACGATATCTTTCAGTTGGGGTTCAGCTTCCAATGATTCTTCAAGGCTTAAACCCAGAGGCTTGGTTGGAATCAGTTTGGAAATACGATCAGCCAGACCATAAGATTTACCGAGGACACGTGCTACGTCACGAATCGCACCTTTAGCCGCCATAGTACCGAAGGTGGCAATCTGCGACACCGCATCACGACCATAAGTCCGTGCTACATAGTCAATCACGCGGTCACGACCAGCAATACAGAAGTCGACGTCAAAGTCGGGCATTGACACACGTTCCGGGTTCAAGAAACGTTCGAACAGCAGGTCATAGCGCAGCGGGTCAAGGTCGGTAATTTTTAAACTATAGGCTACGAGGGAACCCGCACCTGAACCACGGCCCGGACCTACCGGTACACCATTTCCTTTGGACCATTGAATGAAGTCCATGACGATCAGGAAGTAACCCGGGAAACCCATGTCCAGAATAATTTTGATTTCAAACGCCAGACGTTCATCATAAGGCTGACGGATGATAGGCCAATCTTCTTCACGTTTTTCTGGTGGATACAGGAAGTTCAGGCGTTCTTCTAAACCTTCTTCACATAAATGTGCAAAGTAGGTATCAATGGTATGACCTTCAGGAATTGGATAATCTGGTAAGTCATTAAAGCCTAGACGCAAGGTGACATTACAACGTCTTGCGATATGGAAGGTATTTTCAATCGCTGTTGGAATATCCGAGAACAGCTCCGCCATTTCTGCTGAGCTTTTAAAATACTGCTCAGGGCTATAGGTTTTCGGGCGACGATTATCACCGAGTACATAACCATCTGCAATACAGACGCGCGCTTCATGTGCTTCAAAGTCTTCGCGTGCAATAAAATGCACATCATTATGTGCAACTACACCAATATTATATTTCTTTGCGAGCTTTACCGCTTCTTCAATGAAAGTATCTTCATTAGCACGGCCAGTGCGGGTGAGGGCGAGATAAACACGATTTCCAAATTTCTCTACCCATTCTTGCAGTAGCGGTTCAGCTTTATCGGGATTTGAAGTAATCAGCATTTTGCCGACATCGGACTGCATACCGAGCAATACGATCATGTCATCGTGCTGATTCAAGATCCAATCTTTTTGTACGCAAGGAATATCCAGTTGCTGGCCGCTGATATAACCTTCAGACACCAGTTCGGTCAGGTTGCGCCAGCCTTTGTTGGTCATGGAAAGCAGGGTAACCCGATGCTCAGCATCATTCAGACGAATTTCAGAGCCAAGAATCGGTTTGATGCCTTTATCCAAACATTTTTTATAGAATTTGACCGCGGCATGTAAGTTGGATAAATCAGTCAGCGCGAGTGCTGGCATCTCGTCATTCGCAGCAGCTTTGACCAAGTCAGGTATACGTACGATGGATTCAGTAATAGAAAATTCTGTATGAATACCAAGATGAACAAAGTGCATAAATGAGTCCCTGCAAAAACCACTCGATAGTTTAGCACGGGATTTATTATTTCAGTTTGAAATTGAGGGGAAATGGCTAACTTTTAGGTCTTAATTTAAAGTGGGCTTTGGAGTGATTATTCTACTTAAACAAGGATAATTTCCCTGAAATTAAATCTATAGCCCAGCGACATGGATGTCGCTAGTTGATCTGTGGCACAAGGAAGTGCCATCAGATCAACAAAGGGGTTTTGTTACTTTTGCCCCGTCAAAAGTAAGAGGAAACTTTTAAAGGTGAGGTTGGTTATCTTAAGATCAAAAGCAAAATAATATTTAGTAATAATTTTAATAGACAGCTCATAAGTTCAGAAGAATTGAAATTTCAAAAATAAATGATTTCTATAATTCATGAGCGAGTACACTAAATCTCTTACTTTACTTTTGAAAGATGAGCAGCACTGCTGTGAAAGGTAACAAAAATCTTCTGTTAGCTTGTTGATATGTCCTGAGTAAGCTTTAAGCACTGCTTTAAAGTGAACGTAAGATAAGCCAACGGGCGACATCCATATCGCCAACCTCGATAGTTAATAGGTTAATTAGGGTGTTATAGATTTTATACAAGAATAAAACCCTCAAAAAGAGGGCTTTATTTACTTAGGAATTTAGCTTAACGAAGTCGAGATAACCAGTCACCGACACTTTGTACAATCTGCACCAGAATCAACAAGACAATTACAGTCATGATCACGACAGAGGTATCAAAACGCTGATAACCATAAGAGATCGCTAAGTCACCAATACCACCAGCACCAACTGCTCCAGCCATCGCCGTTGCACCAATCAGACTGATGGTTGCAGTAGTCAGGTTAAGAATGAGTGAGCTACGCGCTTCCGGCAGAATAAACTTAAAGATAATCTGCATTGGTGTTGCACCCATCGCCTGAGCAGATTCGATAATGCCTTCATTCACTTCCAGCAGAGAGGTTTCTACCAGACGGCCGATATAAGGACCGACATAAATAGTTAGAGGTACAATCGCTGCCCAAGTACCAATTGATGTTCCGACCAAAAACTTGGTTAGTGGAATCACCGCAATTAGCAAAATAATAAATGGCAGGGAACGCAGTGCATTCACAATCGGGTTTAGAGCATGGTAAATCACACGGTTTGGCAGAATCCCGTTTGGACGAGTGACGAGTAAAATGATCGCCTGAATGAAGCCCCAGATACAGCCAAACAACATCGCAAAGAACACCATATGGAAGGTTTCTTGCAGTGCTGTAACAAACTGATCCATCGACAGCGAGCTTTTCCAGAATGGCGCAGTAATAGTGGTCAACCAATGTACAATTAAGTCTCTCATTCTTGTACTCCTGCTTGATCTACTTGTACGCCGTTATCTCTCAGATATTGCATTGCAGCTGTGATTTGTGCAGGATCGCCTAAAAGTTGGATAAACATCTGGCCAATCACCGACCCATTAATTTCCGTCATATTGGCGAACAGGATATTCAAGCTGATATCAAACTGTTTGATCACACCTTGAATTACGGTTTCCTGCGCAGAACTGCCCAGGAATTTTAAACAATAAATACTGTGATGATTTTGGTTTTCCAGATTCGCTAGAATATTCACTGGCAAATTCTGCTGTAATACAGTCTGGATGAAATTCTTGGTGGTTGGATGTTGCGGTTGACTAAAGATCTGTAAGGTAGAACCCGTCTCAATCACATCACCTTTTTCCATGACTGCAACATAATCACACACAGTTTCGATCACATCCATTTCATGGGTGACCATAACAATGGTAATGCCTTGTTCCTGATTAATCCGTTTGAGTAGTTGCAGTACAGATTTAGTCGTTTGCGGATCGAGAGCAGAAGTTGCTTCATCACACAGCAAAATTTTTGGATGATTCGCTAGGGCACGCGCAATACCGACACGCTGCTTCTGACCACCTGACAATTCATCCGGGAAAGCATGTCGCTTATGTTTTAGATCAATAAAATCCAGCAGTTCTTCGAGACGTTTTTCCCGTTCAGCTTTACTCCAGCCAAGCAATTTCATTGGCATTTCAATATTGGCAGCCACCGTTTTGGTCTGCATCAGGTTGAAGTGCTGGAAAATCATGCCGATCTGGGTACGTTCCTGACGCAATGATTTGGCATCCAAAGCAGTAAAGTCTGTGCCATTGATAATCACCTGACCAGAAGTAGGGCGTTCAAGCAGATTAATCAGGCGGATCAGGGTACTTTTACCGGCACCACTATAGCCAATAATGCCAAAGATACTGCCGGTCGGAATCTGTAAATTAATCCGATTCAAGGCACGTAAGGTTTGACCCTTGAGCTCATACTGTTTGGAGATGTCTTTAAATTCAATCATAGTGTCAAATACTGCATCACGAATAAAAAAACAGGCAAGAAATCTTGCCTGTTCTGAATATTGATTATTGTATTACTTTTCTTCGGTTAAATAAGTCACTGGTTTATTGACAGCAACTTTAGTACCACCGAAGTGTTCATCAACATAGGCTTTCACAGCAGGAGTATGATACAACTGGCCAACTTTTTGAAGTACAGGATCATTTTGACGGTCAGCAGCCACAGCTAAAACATTAACATTCATTTTAGTGCTTTGATCAATCGCTTCGTAGTAGATCGCATCTTTCAATACGTTCAGACCACCTTCCATTGCCAAAGTATTACCTAGAACAATCGCATCAACTTCATCTTTCACACGAACTGCAGTCGCCATTTGAATTGGCTTAATCACAATCTTTTTCGCATTTTCAGTAATGTCAGCAGGCGTGCCTTTTACCAGGTCAAAGTTTGGTTTAAGTTTTACCAGACCAGCAGATTGTAATAATAACAATGCGCGTGATTCATTCGCGCCGTCGTTTGGAATTGCAATCGTCGCACCTGTTTTAAATTCTTCTACTTTTTTTACTTTGCTTGAGTAGATCCCCATTGGCTCAAGATAAGTCGTAGAAAGCGGAGCGATCTTTTGAGTATTGGCGTCGTTATAAGCAACCATATAGGCATAAGACTGGAATGCGTTGACATCAATTTCTTTGTTGGCAACAGCAGTATTCATCGCCACATAGTCAGTGAAGTTTTTCACATCAAGTTTGATGCCGGCTTGTTTAGTTTCAGGCAAAGTTGAAATGTAGCGCCATACGTCAGCATCTGAACCAGTCGATGCCATAGTAACAGTTTGCAGTTCACCTGAGTCTTTGTTTTGTGCTGCATCCGTTGCAGGCGCTTCTTGTTTTCCGCATGCAGTTAAAGTCAGTACAGATGCACTGAGTAAAACGCCAAGTAGCTTTTTCATAAAGATGTCCTAATTTTCGTGTTGCCTAAAGTATATGCATTTTAAGGTCATGTTAAAGTGGAGTTTTATTACACTTTCAGCTGACCTTAGATCGAGTCGCATGTGGCTCCGGCAGGGAAAATGCAAATGTACTGCAACAGTTCACGTTAATTCGATCGGGTCAGAGTTCACCAAACCACTATAGAGATTCCCTATTTGGAGAGAGTAAATAGAGGTTTTATAAAAGATATAGTCAAATTTGGTGCTCTGAATGGGCGCAATCATAGCAATTATTATTTATTCAATATAGTGGATAAAAACTATTTACTTATCTTTTTAATAGAATATAAATTGAATGAAAATGATCAAAATATTAATGAATACAATATATTATTTTTATTGAAGATAAGCCAAAATTTCTGATCGCTTAAATATTGATCTTTATAAGATTTTATCCAATAGAAATCATAAAAATGAATAAACATGGGTAAATCTACTAGCTCATTGAGCTACTGAAAAATCTTTTTTAATGAATGGTTAAGGAGGGTTTAAGTCAACCCTTATTTACTTGAATAATTGCTTTGATTAATTTCATACAATACATGCCAACATAAAGGATGATCCTTAGGCAAGCGTGGATGCTGAAATTCTTGAGTCTTTACCATGCCTATCTTTTTCATCACCGCTTCGGATGGTGTATTGACTGTGACAGTGAAAGATACAACTTTATTCAAACCTAAAGTATTGAATGCGTAATCCAATACTGCGCGAGCACCTTCAGTGGCATAACCTCGATGCCAATATTTTTTGGCAAGACGCCAGCCAATTTCAACACAGGGTGTAAACTCAAACAGATCAGGCTGCGGTTGCAGGCCAATAAAGCCAATAAATTCTTTAGGCTCTTTTAGCTCAACTGCCCATAAACCCCAACCATACTGATCAATCTGTTTAGTTACTTTTTCAATAAATTGTAGACTTTGTTCAGGTGTCAGTAGGCTGGGAAAATAACGCATAACTTCAGGATTTTGCCCCATAGCAATAAAAGCTGGATAGTCCGATGCTTGCCAAGGTCGAAGGATGAGGCGTTATGTTTCTAACATTTCTAAAAATGGAGTTTAGTGATCTAGCTATTTATAAAACTATAAAGCCAAGCATGAGTAAAGTTGAAATTCTTCACTATAAAAAAACCCCGCATTCAGCGGGGTTTTTATTTAATCTAAATATAGATTAAGCATTTTCACGCGCAATTGCACGGTAACCAATATCTTTACGGTATTGAACGCCGTCGAATGTTACTTTTTCACAAAGCTCTAATGCTTTCGCTTGTGCTTCACCAATGGTGTTACCCAAAGCAGTCACACAAAGTACACGACCGCCAGCAGTGACAATATCACCATTTTCATTGGCTTTGGTGCCTGCATGGAATACTTTGGCATCAGTCATTTCAGTATCTAGACCTGAAATCACATCGCCATTGCTAGAAGTTTCAGGGTAGCCTTTAGATGCCAGTACGATACCGACAGTTTTACGCTCATCCCATTCAGCTTCTGCAGGAAGATTGCCTTCAAGACCTGCTTGAACCAAATCTACCAAAGATGATTTTAAGCGCATCATGATCGGTTGAGTTTCAGGATCACCAAAACGACAGTTGAACTCGATTACTTTTGGTTGACCTTTATCGTCAATCATCAGACCTGCATACAAGAAACCTATGTATACTTGACCATCTTTTTTCATGCCTTCAACAGTCGGGCGCATCACTTCATTCATAGTTTTTTCAAATACGCCAGCAGTCACAACAGGAGCAGGAGAGTAAGCACCCATACCGCCAGTATTTGGACCTTGGTCGCCTTCAAAAATACGTTTATGATCTTGAGATGTCGCCATTGGCAGGATGTTGTCACCATCAATCATACAAATGAAAGAGGCTTCTTCACCAGCAAGGAATTCTTCAATGACTACGCGAGAACCGGCATCGCCAAATTTGTTGCCAGCCAGCATGTCATCAATCGCATCAAATGCTTCTTGATTGGTCATGGCAACAATCACGCCTTTACCTGCAGCAAGACCATCAGCCTTGATCACGATTGGTGCACCATTTTTCTCTACAAAGGCTTTCGCTGCATCTACTTCGGTAAATACATCGTAGAAAGCTGTTGGAATGTTATGGCGTTTTAAGAAGTGCTTAGCGAATGCTTTAGAGCCTTCCAGCTGAGCAGCAAATTGAGTTGGACCCCAAATTTTCACGCCTGCTTCGCGGCAAGCATCAACCACACCATTCACAAGCGGTGCTTCAGGACCCACAATAATCATTTCAACTGCATTATTTTTCGCAAAATCAATGATGGCAGGATTGTCGAGAATGTCCAAAGCAACATTTTCACATTTATTTTCAGTTGCGGTGCCTGCATTGCCCGGTGCAACAAATACTTTTGCCACTTGATCGTCTTGTGCGATTTTCCATGCAAGCGCATGTTCACGGCCGCCACTACCTAAAACCAGAATATTCATTTAAAAAATCCCTCAAAATTGAATCCCTCCCAACCTCCCTTTACGAAAGGGAGGGGAATCGCGAAATAAAGACTTCCTCTATATGCGCGAAAAGTCCCCCTTTTTATAAAGGGGGATTTAGGGGGATTAATAAATACAACTTATAATTAATTAGTGGCGGAAATGACGCATGCCAGTGAATACCATTGCAATACCAGCTTCATCCGCTGCAGCAATTGTTTCTTCGTCACGCATTGAACCACCTGGTTGGATAATGCATTTGATGCCGGCTTTAGCCGCGTTGTCGATACCGTCACGGAATGGGAAGAAGGCATCAGATGCCATAACTGCACCTTCAACCACTAAACCAGCGTGTTCAGCTTTGATCGCAGCAATACGAGCTGAGTTTACACGGCTCATTTGACCTGCGCCCACACCAATAGTTTGACGGTTTTTCGCATAAACAATCGCGTTTGATTTCACGTATTTCGCAACTTTCCAAGCAAAGATCATGTCATCGATTTCTTGTTCAGTTGGAGCACGCTTAGTCACTACTTTAAGGTCATCTTTCGTGATCATGCCCAAGTCTTGATCTTGAACCAGTAAACCACCGTTTACACGTTTGTAGTCAAGCTGTGGAGCACGTTCATTAATCGCTGGAAGTTCGCCACATACGAGTACACGTACGTTTTTCTTCGCGTCAGTCACTTCAAGTACGCCGTCAGCGATACTTGGTGCAATGATCACTTCAACGAATTGACGATCCACAATTGCTTGCGCAGTTGCAACGTCTAATTCACGGTTGAACGCAATGATGCCGCCAAATGCAGATTCTGGGTCAGTTGCATAAGCAAGATCATAAGCGGCTTTGATGCCGTCTAGAGATACTGCAACACCACATGGGTTCGCGTGTTTTACGATCACACAAGCAGGTTTCGCGAATGATTTAACGCATTCAAGTGCAGCATCAGTATCCGCGATGTTGTTATATGAGAGTTCTTTACCTTGTAACTGCTTAGCAGTCGCAACAGAAGCTTCTTTCGCAGCAGGGTCAACATAGAACGCAGCAGACTGGTGCGGGTTTTCACCGTAACGTAAGTCTTGAGCTTTGTTTAATTGAGTATTGAAAGTACGCGCAAATTTATCTGCCTGACCTTCTTCTTTACCTACGCGAGCGCCTAGGTAAGATGCGATCATACCGTCATATTGAGCAGTGTGTTCGAATGCTTTAACAGCAAGGTCAAAACGCGTTGCATAAGATAAAGCACCCTCAGCTTTAAGCTCAGCAATCACAGTCGTATAGTCAGCAGCATTTACCACGATACCAACAGATGCGTGGTTTTTCGCAGCAGCACGAACCATTGTTGGACCACCGATGTCGATATTTTCAATCGCATCAGCCAGTGAACAGTTTGGTTTCGCTACAGTTGCAGCAAATGGATATAGGTTAACAACGACAAGATCGATCGCATCGATGTTGTGTTCAGCCATCACAGCTTCGTCTAGACCACGACGAGCCAAAATGCCACCATGAATTTTCGGATGTAGTGTTTTTACACGGCCGTCCATCATCTCTGGGAAACCAGTGTGCTCCGAAACTTCTACTACAGCGACATTATTGTCTTTCAACAATTTGTATGTACCACCTGTAGATAAAATTTCTACCCCAAGAGCAGCAAGGTCTTGTGCAAATTCCACAATACCGGTTTTATCGGAAACAGAGATTAAAGCGCGTTTAATAGTCATGATCTTCGTCACAGTTACCAAGGAACAGATTAAATCTAAATAGCTAATTAACAGTCAAAAAAAAATGCCTGCGGTAGCCGCAAGCATTTTATCATTTATTCACTCATTAAACCGTGAGCTTTTAACTTTTTGCGTAAAGTACCGCGGTTTAGTCCGAGAATCTCGGCAGCGCGTGTCTGATTACCACGCGTATATTCTAGAACGACAGATAATAAAGGCTTCTCCATTTCTGCCAGCACCATGTCGTACACCTGAGAAGGTTGCTCGCCTTGCAGTTGTGCAAAGTAGTGGCGAACTGCGCGATCTACGTGAATACGAAGAGCGACATCAGATTGTGCAGTAAAAATAGGAGATTTGCTATTCATGCGAATTAATCCGAAAAATCAAATATCACTTGGGTAAAGCGATATATAAAAGTGGTCTAGAAATTGAAATGAACTCCATTTTAGATCCTAAAACTGGAGTTCTAAAACTTGGTCATTACATTGAGCTTGTAGCTTGCCACATCTCGACGATTTGGTCGAAAAATAAGCGTAACAATAGTTAAAGTTTTGTTACTGACCAAAATCAAAACAAAAAAATCTGCTAGATACGCAATAAGTTTTAGAGCGCATTAGGCAAGACTGTATTTGTTGTGAAAAAGTAGCGAGGAGTTTGCAGCACATAGCTTTCGTGGCGCGTATAATACCATTGTCTCGGGAAAAGTGAGCAAGAAAACTGCATTTTTTTTAACTTTTTTTTCGTTTTTTAATAGTTTTTATCAATATTAAGGTCGAATTATTTCCAAACTGTAATTATCGAAGTCTTTACGGTCGACAGGAAGCACAAATTCAAATTTAAATGGGCTGTTTTGGGGAATACGTTGAATCTTGACCAAGCTTTCGATCAGGTATTCCTGAGGTTTTAAATTATAAGTCGCCAAGACCACACCCTGATCTTTAAGGTGGACTCTCAAATTTGGCATTTCCAGACTACGCTTATGGAAATTGATCAGTTCACCGCTAAACTGGGTTTTATCTGTAGCAATTGCTTTGGCCTTGACCTTATTGGTATTGATCAGATTGTAATGTTCTTCGAGATTGGAACAGTTGAACACTTCACAGATATTGTTAAAAGCCACACTCATCACATGACTATTCTTAATATAGTGTGGATTAAACCAGAAGAATTGAAATAAAAGTAAGCCAAATAAGAACAGGTTTAGGCTGGTCCAGCCTAAATAATAAAGCGGGCCTTTATTGTGCTGTTTATCAGCCTGATCATCCCAGTTCATGCTAGGGAGGATTGCAATCGGTTCGGTACTGAAATAATTCAGGTTGTTCAGATATGTTTTCAGATCAATATTTGAGTTTTCAACTTTTTCATCAAAGATGTTGAGTAAATAGTGCTGATCTGAAGAATTGGCTGAACAAGTAGATTCGGCGAGGCTTCTATTAATATAAGAAACATGACTTGGCGTATGGGTAAGGGCGACCGAATTCTGTGCTTCGGTCACCAGATGCGATAAAGCATTAAAGGTCGTACTACATTTTGGGCAGCAAACCATGCCTTGGGCAATGGTTAATTGCGCAACCGTAACTTTATAGGTTGTAGAGCAGGTCGGGCAGTGGGTTCGCTTGTCACTCATAAATGTTTTATAGACTCTTTAATTCTTATGGCGTTTCCCCGAAATACGGCACCAGTGTTCATCGCGTTTTTCTACTTCTAATATATCAAAATGTTTTGAGTAAATGCTAGTAACATCAGCAACTTGCTCTTCAATAACACCTGCGAGTGCGAACTCTGCCTCAGGTTTGACCAATTCTGCGAACTCAGGCTCAAGCATCATGAGTGGGCCAGCCAGAATATTAGCAACAAATACATCTGCTTTCTGCTCGCCAAGCTCTGCATTGAACTCCTCTGGTAAACCAACATAAAGTCGATCCAATACACCATTCAGTTCAGCATTCTGTTTGGTGGCCAAAACAGCTTGTGGGTCAATATCAGTTGCATACGCATATTTGGCACCGAGTAACAATGCAGCGACAGCCAGAATACCTGAACCACAGCCATAATCGATCACGATCTTGTCTTTTACATCAGTTTTACCCAACCATTGCAGGCAAAGGAAAGTAGAGGCGTGGTTACCTGTACCAAAAGCTAAACCTGGATCAAGCTTGATATTCACTGCATCTGCTTCAGGCGCTTCCATCCATTCTGGAACAATCCAGAATTTTTCAGAAATCTGGATTGGCTCGTAGGCATCCATCCAGGTGCGTTCCCAAGCTTGATCTTCCAGGAATTCATGGCGGATCGGTGCTTCAGGTAGTTGTGCGCGAATAAAGGTTTCCAAAGCAGCTACATCGATTTCTTCTTCGTCATCTTCTTGAGCATAGATGCCAGTCACGATCACTTTATTCCAGAGCGGTGTTTCACCTGGAAGTGGTTCCAGTAAATCCTGGTTTTCAGCATCATCCAGAGTGACACTTACGGCGCCCAGTGAGCTAAGTAATGTTTCAGTAAAATCTACCTGAGCTTGATCAACTGTAATATGAATTTGTAACCACTTCACAGAAATAACCTTTATACATTTTTTCAAAAAGCTATTGTAACGGAAGTTCAGCTTGAAGGTATGATCTTCTTGAGACGGAGTCAAATAAAAAGGATGCTTACGCACCCTTTTTATGAAAACCGGTTAAAACGCATTTTCTTGAGTGGGAGAAATGTTAGGACGTGCAGTTACTGGAGCAAAGCGATTCAGTAATAATCCAAAAATAGCCGCGAAGATATACATGAAGATGGAATAGACCGCAGCAGGCATGGCAACCACAGTGCTGGACATGACAGTAAGTGCAATAGTCATGGCGAGTGTGCTGTTATGAATACCGATCTCGAAGGCGCTGGCACGTGCCTGAGCAGAATTGATGTTCATTAGTCGTGGAACAAAATAGCCAATCATTAAGCTGAAGAGACAGAACAGGGCGGTTGCTAAACCCACCTGAGTCAGATATTCGGCAATATTGGCGCGTTCACTATAAATTGCTCCGGCAATAATTAGCACCAGAAAGAGGACTGCAAAAATGCGAAGAGGCTTATTCAGCTTTACAGTGAGTGCTGGGGCATAATGACGAATCAACATACCAATCGCGACCGGTATAATAATGATACCAAACACTTGCAGGATCTTTCCGAACTGCAAGCTGATCTGCTGACTGTCCTGCATAAAATGCATGATCGAGAAATTCATGATTAAAGGTAAGGTAAATGCAGCAACCACCGAATTGATCGCAGTCAAGGTAATATTAAGCGCCAAATCACCTTTAAATAGATAGCTGAACAGATTTGCGGTGCTACCACCTGGCGATGCGGCTAGCAACATCAGACCAACAGCGAGTAAAGGTGGTAAAGCCAGAACTTTACATAGAATGAAAGCGATGCTTACCAGCAGAATTAATTGACAAAACAAGGCAACCAGCACTGCTTTAGGGTGCTGACTCACCCGCGCAAAATCTTTGAGTGTGAGTTCGAGTCCTAATCCCACCATGATGATGGCGAGTGCGAGGGGGAGGAATATTGTTATGATCCCAGAGTCCATCTGCATGCTCCTTATAGAAATTTATTTTAATAGTTTTAAATTTTCTATAAAAAGCATACAGCTTAAGCAGGCATTTGACTTAGGAAGTTACAAATCTGATAAACGACTCTTGCCACTATAGCTAAGCTTTTGCTGACTAATCATAAAACCAAAAATACCGGCAAAAACGTACATGACAATTGAATAAATACCCGCGGGGATGGCAATGGTGACATTATTGAGGACAGAAATCGCAATCGTCATGGATACAGTTGTGTTGTGAATGCCGACTTCAAAGGTACAGGCGCGTGCCATCTTGTCTGGGATATCCATTAATAAAGGCAGGCAATAACCGAGAAACAGGCTGGAAAAACATAATATAGAGGTAGCAATCCCGATACTGGCAAAATATTCGATGATGTTAAAGCGCTCTTGGAAAATGGCATAGATCAAGAGCATGCTTAGAAAAACGATAGATAGCAGCCGCATTGGCATATGTACAATATCTGAAAGCTTTGGAAATTTTGCCCGAATTAGCATGCCGATCACAACCGGAATCAGCGTAATCAGAAAAACCTGAGCCATTTTTTCAAGCGGTAAGCCGATGCCGGTATCCTGTCCTATAAAATAGTACAGGGACAGGTTCATAATAAAAGGTAAGGTAAAAATAGAAATAATCGTATTGATGGCGGTTAACGTGATATTAAGCGCAACATCACCTTTATAAAGATAACTCAGTAGATTGGCAGTAGCTCCTCCTGGAGAGGCAGCCAGCAGCATCATGCCTACAGCAAGCAATGGCGGCAGATCAAGTACCAGACAGATTAAAAAGGTTAAACCGGTTAAAATCACCAGTTGTGAGAATAAGACAATAAAAATAACCTTAGGATAACGACTAACATGTAGAAAATCCTTGATTGTTAACTGTAGCCCTAACCCCATCATCGTAATTGCCAAAGTAATCGGCAAAAACAAGCTAAAAAACCCCGAATCCATGAAGTTTCCTTTTTATTATTCATTTTTTAGGTATGTTTTGAGTTTAGCGTAGATGAATAAATAAGCAATATAAAAACGGGTAAAATTTATGCATTTTACCCGTTAAGTTTATGATTAAAAATATATTTAATCAGCTATATAGTGATTTACATCCCTGATTGAGATGGGATTTGAGGCTGAGTTTGCATTTGCGGTTGAGACTGCATATCTTATTACATCCGTGGCTGAGGCTGCATTTGTGACTGTGGACGTGGAGGGGTAAAGCCTAATGCACATTTACCATTGATCTGAGTGCCATTAATGGTTGCAGAAGTTTCGCCGCCTGAACTACAAGATGTATAAAGTTCGGGTTCATCGCCTTTGATATTGGTTGATGATGAAGGGAAGAACTGTTGCTGACAGGTACCATTCCAGATAATGCCGCGGTAAGCAAAACTTACAGGAGCACCCTCTGATTTACCTTTACAAACTTGCTGGTATTTTTGGGCATTATAAACCTTTTCGACTTTGTCATTTGCTGAGGCTGCAAATGGAGCGAAACATAGACCGCAGAGCGCTGTTGCTAGGAAAATATTCTTATTCATCATGTATACCTTTGTTTGTAATGTGACCACTTTATAGATTAAAAACTAATCAATATTAAACAATATGAGTCAGGTAACTTTTTGAGTTTAGATGTTTAATTTATATAGTAAGTCTGCAAAGTTTAATTACATTGCTTTATTGGCTAGCAGGGCAAATTCTGAAGGATAAATTCAAGTGATTTTGTCAACTTTGGAAGGAAGTTTGCTATAATGTTCAGCTATCCTTTTTCTATCTCTCTATTTACCACTATGCACTATCCTAAAGTATACGATGTCATTGTTATCGGTGGCGGTCACGCAGGTACGGAAGCAGCATTGGCTGCAGCACGTATGGGTCGACAGACATTACTCTTAACTCATAACATTGAGACTTTAGGGCAGATGAGCTGTAACCCGGCCATTGGCGGGATCGGTAAATCACATTTAGTGCGTGAAATTGATGCCTTGGGCGGTGCGATGGCGCTGGCTGCCGATAAAGGCGGTATTCAATTTCGTATTCTGAATTCACGTAAAGGTGCAGCAGTACGTGCGACTCGTGCGCAGGCTGACCGTGTTCGTTATAAAGCGGCGATTCGTGAGACTTTAGAAAATCAAGCGAACCTGGATATCTTCCAGCAAGCAGCAGATGACCTGATTGTTGAAGGCGATACCGTGAAAGGTGTCGTGACCCAAATGGGTATTCGCTTTGATGCGAAAACTGTGGTGCTGACTGCGGGTACATTCTTAGGCGGTGTGATTCACATCGGTTTAAACAATGCTTCAGGTGGTCGTGCTGGTGATCCGCCGTCAATCTCTCTGGCGCACCGTTTACGTGAATTGAACTTGCCTGTGGGTCGTTTAAAAACGGGGACACCACCACGTATTGATGCGCGTTCAGTTGATTTCTCTGTCATGACACCGCAACCGGGTGATTTCCCGTCTCCAACCATGTCATTTATGGGTGATGTGTCTATGCACCCTGAACAGGTGAATTGCTACATCACTCATACCAATGAACGTACTCATGAGATCATTCGCGGCGGTTTAGACCGTTCACCAATGTACACTGGTGTGATTGAGGGTGTAGGTCCACGTTATTGCCCATCGATTGAAGATAAAATTCATAAATTCGCGGATAAAGACTCACACCAAGTATTCCTTGAGCCTGAAGGCCTGGATACACATGAGCTTTATCCAAACGGTATTTCAACTTCTTTACCATTTGATGTGCAGTTTGAACTGGTACGCTCAATCCGTGGTATGGAAAATGCACATATTCTTCGTCCGGGTTATGCGATTGAATACGATTACTTTAACCCGCAAGCGTTGAAATTCACTTTGGAAACCAAAGCGATCAATAATCTGTACTTTGCTGGTCAGATCAACGGTACAACAGGTTATGAAGAAGCGGGTGCTCAAGGTTTGCTTGCAGGTCTGAACGCGGCACGTCGCGCATGGGATCAGGAGCAATGGACACCAAAACGTGATGAAGCATACATGGGTGTACTGGTTGATGACCTGATTACTTTAGGTACTAAAGAACCGTACCGTATGTTCACATCACGTGCGGAATACCGGTTGATGCTGCGTGAAGACAATGCTGATCAACGTTTAACATCAATCGGTCGTGAAATGGGCTTAGTTGATGACGAACGTTGGGCAGCTTACTGTGAAAAAATGGAAGCTGTAGAGAAAGAAACAGGTCGTTTGCAACATCTTTGGGCTGCACCAAACAACCCAATGGGTAAAAAATTCGTTGAGATGACAGGTGCGGATCTTTCTAAAGAATGTTCTGCGATTGATTTGCTGAAACGTCCAAACATTACCTTTGCTCAAATTGCTGAATTGACTGGTTCTGAAGTTTCACCACAAGTCGGTGATCAAATTGAAATTGCGGTGAAATACGAAGGTTATATCAACCGTCAGCATCAAGACGTTGCGCAAATGAAACGTCTGGAAGAAACTCGTATTCCTGCTGATTTTGATTACGATGTTGTTTCTGGTCTTTCTCGTGAAATTACCTTGAAGCTGAAAGATATTCGTCCTGAAACACTTGCTCAGGCAAGCCGCATTCCAGGTGTAACACCAGCAGCGGTTCAACTGGTGATGATCACCATCCGTAAGAATGCTCAAGCGAAAAAATCTGCTTAAGATCATGAAGTAATAGAAAACCCGCTAAGTGCGGGTTTTTTATTGTGGAATAGAACTGTTGTTTTAAAATCTACCTCTCCCTGATCCTCCCCTAAAAGGAGAGGGAAAGATCTGTTTATAATAATTAGATTTTATATTCAATCGTTTGTTAAAATAATGAAGGTCCTAATTTTAGATATTAAAGATGCCATATCAACTTGTAGAACTCGACATCCAAGCCACCGATCATATTGCCTGTCCACATTGCCATCAAGAGATTATTAACTGGCAAGAAGAACAGTATGTTCAACCGTGTGAACATACCTTATTTATTGCCATGGATATCGGCTTTGAATACATTACCGATGAATTTGAGCAAACTATGCGAAAGACAGTGGATGAGCTGCATGCCAATGATGACATCGTCAACATGTTCGAAGAAATCACCACAAGTACTTATCCGAATTATCTAATTTTAAAATCGGATCTAGGCGCGGCGGGTTATTCACGATATATCGGTTTAACAGTGTAAGAATCTCATTACCATATATAAGTAATAAAAAAGCACCCAAGGGTGCTTTTTTAATTTCAGGCCTAGCCTTCGACTTCTTCTACTTCATCGTCATCCGCACTGTCCATGCCGAGCTCTTTCAGCTTGCGGGTGAGGGTATTACGTCCCCAACCTAAAAGCTCCGCAGCATGACGCTTACGACCACGAGTTTGTTGTAGTGCAGCATTAATTAGTGTGCGTTCAAACATTGGTGTAGCCACATCTAACAGCTTCATTTCGCCGTTTTTCAGTTTCTGGATTGCCCATTGACCTAATAATTCATCCCAGTGATGCGGTGCAATTTGATTCAGGTTGGGAATTGGAGTGCCCGGATCCTGCTGCTGAATTGGAATCTGTTTTAATTCAGGCGGCAGATCTTCTGGATAAACTTCACGGCCTGTGATCATAACAGTCAGCCAGCGACAAGTATTTTCAAGCTGACGCACATTACCTTGCCAAGGCAGCTTCTGCATATATTCCTGAGTTTCAGGACGCAAGATTTTAGGATTTACACCCAGTTCTTTACCTGCACGCGCCAGGAAGTGCTGTGCCAGCATCGGAATATCTTCAGAGCGATGCGCCAGTTTAGGAATATGAATACGAATCACGTTTAGACGGTGATATAAGTCTTCACGGAAGCGACCATCATGTACCAGCTTTTCTAGATCCTGATGCGTTGCTGCCACAATACGTACATCAACTTTAACTGGAATGTGACCACCAACGCGATAGAATTCACCATCAGCTAGGACACGTAACAAACGCGTTTGTGTTTCAAAAGGCATGTCGCCAATTTCATCCAGGAACAGCGTACCGCCGTTGGCCTGTTCAAAACGGCCTTGACGTTGCGTATTTGCACCGGTAAAAGCGCCTTTTTCATGACCAAACAATTCAGTCTCAATCAGGTCTTTTGGAATTGCAGCCATGTTCAGTGCAATAAATGGTTTATTACTACGTGGTGAATGGCGGTGTAGGGCATGCGCGACCAGTTCTTTACCTGTACCCGATTCACCATTAATCAGCACGGTAATATGTGATTGAGACAAACGACCAATCGCACGGAACACTTCCTGCATCGCAGGCGATTCACCAATGATCTCAGTTGACTGAATCGTTGGTGCAGATTTAGCAGATTCTTGCTGCTGTAATTTGGTGATATGCAAAATCGCACGATTAACCAGTGCCAATGCTTCATCAATATCAAATGGCTTTGGCAGGTATTCAAAAGCACCCGTTTGATAACTGGATACCGCTGATTCCAGATCTGAATGCGCCGTCATAATAATAACAGGCAGATCGGGGTTGGTATTTTTCACCTTGCCTAAAAAGGTTAGACCATCGATCCCTGGCATACGGATATCGGTTAGGATCACATCAGGTGCATCTACGCCCAATTGATCAAGTGCTGACTGAGCTTCTTCAAAACTGGTAACGTCGAAACCTTCTTCTTTAAATGTTTTTTCTAGTACCCAACGCATGGCACGATCGTCATCAATCACCCATATTTTATTTCGCGACATGATCTGACTCCCAAGGTAAAAATAAGCTAAATACGGTTTTTCCTGGAACTGACTGGCATTCAATCATTCCGTTATGTTGATGCATAATATTTTGAGCAATGCTGAGACCTAGTCCGGTACCTTTGGCACGGCTGGTCACCAGCGGGTAGAACACGGCTTCGATAATATCGTCTGGAACACCCGGACCATTATCTTCAATGTCAATTCGAACCACAGATCGGTGAATTACACCACTAATGGTATAAAGACGCTGAATCCGGGTTCTTAAAATAAGTTCCGGTTGATGCTCGATAAAGAAGTCTTTATTTTCTGTCATGGCCTGAACGGCATTCACGCAGATATTTAGCATGACCTGAATGAGCTGATCGCGATCTGCCAGAACTTCCGGCAGGGACAGGTCATAGTCCCGGGTAATTTTAATTTTCTTTTTAGTCTGATTTACAATCAGTGAACGGACACGTTCTAAAGGCTCATGCACATTGACCATTTCATAGCTTGGTAACTGACGTGAACCGAGCATGCTATCTGCCAGATTTCTCAGGCGATCCACTTCACTAATAATAATGTCAGTGAACTCTTTATATTTCGGATCTTCAAGGCTACGTGCCAGAAGCTGGGTTGCACCACGAATGCCACCAAGTGGATTTTTGATTTCATGTGCCACGCCACGAATCAACTGACGCGCGACCTGGTGTTGCTGGATATAGTTTTCTTCACGTGAGATTTTCAGCATACGGTCACGCTGATTCAGCTCGATCAACAATAAAGGATGATTTGGCTTGCCCGCATTGAGCAGGGAAACCGTATAGTCCACATGAATGTCTTTAAAGTTAACGATGATTGTCGCCTCACGGCGAGTATAAGGTTGGCCAGTATGCAGGGTGTTATAGAGAGATTCTTCAGTATTGAATTCATCTGTTGGCGCTTGCAGTATATTTAATACCGGCGTGCCTGATGCGCGTAACAGGCTGACATCAAACATGGCCTCGCAGGCTGTATTTAAGTAATAAATATTCAGATGACTATCAACCAGCATAATGGCAGTGGTCAGGTTGTCCACCAAAAGGCGATAGTCGATGGAAAGAGGCTGATCCATTAGCGGTGGTTTTCCTGTATTAAAATGGCGCAATGGCATCTTCATAAAGCAAAATAACAATTTCAAAGTTCAGATTTGAGGCAAAATAAGCAAGATGCACGCCAACTTTAGAACTCTTGTTAAAATTTTGCTGAAAAATGCACGAAATCTGACAGGGATGCCCAATCAAACTCAGGTATAACGGATTAAATTGAGGCTGTAAACCTAAAATGATTCATTTTGGTGCATAAGCTTTTATATTGAATATTTTATGGCGTTATTTTAGTGCGTGATGCAAAGAGTGGCCATTTCAACTATTTTTATGATGCGAAAAGACATACAATACGCGCATTCTAGTGGAGCGCAGATTCATGAAGTCCCCCAAAGTCGGTTTTGTATCTTTAGGTTGTCCTAAGGCATTGGTAGATTCTGAACGAATTTTAACTCAGTTAAAGACTGAAGGTTATGATGTCGCATCGGATTATGACGGTGCTGATTTAGTAGTAGTAAATACCTGTGGTTTTATTGAATCTGCAGTACAAGAGTCTTTAGATGCCATCGGTGAAGCGATGAGCGCGAATGGTCGTGTAATCGTAACAGGTTGTCTAGGAAAAGACGAAGATAAAATTCGCCAAATGCACCCGAACGTCCTGAAAGTGACAGGTGCAGCGGCCTATGAAGAAGTGATGGATGCGGTACATGAATATGTTCCTGAGCCGCCAAAACACAATCCATTTATTGATTTAGTTCCTGAGCAAGGCATTCGTCTTACTCCGAAACACTATGCGTACTTGAAAATATCAGAAGGCTGTAACCACCGTTGTACCTTCTGCATCATTCCAAGTATGCGTGGTGATCTGGTTTCCCGTCCAGTTGGTTCTGTGCTTGAAGAAGCTGCAGCACTGAAACGTTCAGGTGTCAAAGAAGTACTCGTGATCTCCCAAGATACTTCTGCTTATGGTGTCGACACCAAATACAAACTGGACTTCTGGAACGGCCAGCCAGTTAAAACCAAATTCTATGACATGTGTGAAGCATTGGGTCAATTGGGCATCTGGGTGCGTCTGCACTATGTCTATCCATATCCACACGTAGATGCCGTGATCGATTTGATGGCTCAAGGCAAAATCCTGCCTTATCTGGATATTCCATTCCAGCATGCCAGCCCAAGAATCCTGAAACTGATGAAACGTCCAGCGCACAGTGAAAATACACTGGAGCGTTTAAAAGTATGGCGTGAGAAATGTCCTGACCTAGTCATCCGTTCTACATTTGTGGTGGGTTTCCCGGGCGAAACGGAAGAAGATTTCCAGATGCTTCTGGACTGGCTGAAAGAAGCACAGCTAGATCGTGTGGGCTGTTTTACTTATTCACCAGTTGAAGGTGCGACAGCGAATGATCTTCCAGACCATGTGCCGGAAGAGATCAAGCAAGAACGTTATGAACGTTTCATGCAGGTTCAGCAGGAAATTTCAGCAGCGAAGCTACAAAAACGTATTGGTCAGAAAATGACTGTGCTAGTCGATGACCTGGAAGAAGAATTCCCGGTTGCTGTAGCGCGCTCATATGCGGATGCGCCTGAAATTGATGGTAATGTTTTTGTTGAAGATATCGACAAAAGTGTGATTAAGGCAGGGGATTTGCTTGAAGTCGAAATCACTGATGCAGATGAATATGATTTATTTGCCAAGCTGATCTCAATCAAGTCTGCTTAAGATTTTGAATTAAAAGAATTTAGATTAAATAATTTGGAGTTTGATGATGTTGGATTCTAAAAAGCCACGATTTGGTCGCATCCTGCTAAAGCTATCTGGTGAAGCACTGGCAGGAAACAAGGACATGGGTATCGATGCACAAGTGCTTGATCAGATGTCACTTTCTATTGCGCATCTCGTGGGTTTGGGTGTACAAGTCGGTATCGTGGTGGGCGGCGGTAACCTGTACCGTGGTAGCCAGTTGCAAAAAGACGGTCTTGTTGGTCGTGTAACCGGTGACCAGATGGGTATGTTGGCGACTGTCATGAACGGTCTGGCATTACGTGATGCTTTGGTACGCCGTAATATCAAAACCCGTTTGATGTCTGCATTACCGATTGGTGCAGTGGTCGAATCTTATTCTAGCCGTGATGCGATTCGTCATCTGACTCAAGGTGAAGTGTGCGTATTTGTTGCGGGTACAGGTAATCCGTTCTTTACTACGGATACAGCAGCTTGTTTGCGTGGTATCGAGATTGAATCTGACCTGATCCTGAAAGCTACTAAGGTTGATGGCGTTTACAACAAAGATCCAAGCAAATACGAAGATGCCGTGAAATACGATACCTTGACATTTGATCAGGTGCTGGACGAGAAGTTGGGCGTCATGGATTTAACTGCGATCTGCTTATGTCGTGACCACAATGTGCCACTTCAAGTATTTGACATGAACAAATCTGGCGCATTGCTTTCAGTTGTGATGGGTGAAAAAGAAGGAACTCACGTCACCAATTAATGACGTGAGCTACAAAGCCCTTTATACTACCTCCTAATTTAGTAAATACATCTTTTAAGAATTAAGTAAGGAAGATCATATGATTAACGATCTTAAAAAAGACGCAGAAGAGCGTATGAACAAGTCTCTTGACTCGTTAGAACATGGTTTCGCAAAAGTTCGTACTGGACGTGCGCATCCATCAATTTTGAACGGTGTCATGGTTCCTTACTACGGCTCTGATGTGCCATTGAACCAGGTTGCCAACGTAGGTGTGGAAGATTCACGTACATTGCTGGTTCAACCATTTGAACGTTCAATGGTTGCTGCGATTGATAAGGCGATCCGTGAGTCTGATCTTGGTTTGAACCCGATTACTGCTGACGCGATCCGTGTACCAATGGCAGCGTTGACTGAAGAAACTCGTCGTGACATGCAGAAAGTTGCACGAAACGAAGCTGAAAATGCCAAAGTTGCGATTCGTAACATCCGTCGTGATGTATTGGGTGACATCAAAGCATTGTTGAAAGAAAAAGAAATTTCTGAAGATGATGAACGTCGTGCATCTGACGAAATTCAGAAAATCACAGACAAATTTGTTGCTGAAGTTGACAAGCGCTTGGCTGCGAAAGAAGCTGAATTGATGAAGGTTTAATTCATCAATGACCGCTTCTGAAGAAAATTCCCGTCTTCCAAAACATGTTGCCATCATCATGGATGGCAACAATCGTTTTACCAAAAAAAATCAGATGCAGAAAGGCGACGGACACCGTGAAGGAAAAACGGTTCTAGACCCGATTGTGGAACATTGTAGAAAAAGAAATATCCAGGCTTTAACGGTCTTTGCATTCTCTAGCGAAAACTGGAACCGTCCCCAATATGAGGTCGACCTGCTCATGAAGTTGTTGGAAGACACGATTCATGAACAGTTGCCACGTATGCAAAAATTTAATATTGCTTTACGTTTTATTGGTGATCGGTCGCGTTTATCTCCTGAACTGCAAGCATTGATGTTGCAAGCAGAACAAATGACTGCTAATTTCGATAGTATGACGCTTACCATTGCAATCAGCTATGGTGGAATGTGGGACATGGCACAAGCTGCGAAGCAGATTGCTGCGGATGTTTTAATAAATAAATTAGATCTTGAAGCAATTGATACTGATGTGTTCGGTCAATATGTCAGTTTGAGTGACTTGCCGCCTGTTGATCTGCTGATTCGTACCGGTGGAGATTTCCGCCTGTCCAATTTCCTGCTCTGGCAGGCAGCATATGCAGAGCTGTATTTTACTGAGACCTTATGGCCAGAATTTACCGTAGAGGAATTCGATGACGCACTTGCTGTATTTGGCGGGCGCGAACGTCGTTTTGGTAAAACATCAGAGCAGATTCTTCAAGAAAGACTTGAGAATTAATACACATGTTTGAGCGGATTATAACCGCATTGGTGCTGGTTGCAGTCGTACTGAGCTGTATGTTTGCGACCAAATCACAATATCCAATGTTCGCATTGATGGTTGTGGCTGCCGGGGTGGCAGGCTATGAGTGGTTTAAACTCATGCCGCGAAAATGTAAAAATGTTATCAAGCCAGTGGCGTGGGGCTATGGTCTACTGACTGCAGCCTTATCTGCACTGGCTTTATACTATTGGGATGTAGCCTTATTATTATGGTCGGCATCTATTCTGACCTGGTTGCTGAGTATCTACTGGGTTAAAACCTATCCTGATTATGATGGCTGGTACAATGTCAGCTTGCATGGCATTGGGATTGTACTGGTTTCTGCTGCTGTTACGGCAATCTTCTCGGTTTGGCTAAACTCCCCGTGGTGGTTGATGTACCTGTTCCTGCTGGTTTGGGGTGCAGACAGTGGTGCTTACTTTGTTGGACGCAAGTTCGGCAAGAAAAAACTCGCACCAAATGTCAGCCCAAACAAGTCGGTAGAAGGCCTATATGGCGGTATTCTTACCTCCATGCTCATCGTGGTTGCCGTCGCTTCACTTTATCTGGATATGACCTGGCCAGAGCTATGTCTGTTCCTGATTCTTTCTATTATTACCGTATTTAGTTCAGTGCTAGGTGACCTGTTTGAATCCATGATCAAGCGTCGTGCTGGAATCAAAGATTCGGGCCGTATTTTGCCGGGTCATGGTGGTGTACTAGATCGTATTGATTCTTTGCTTGCTGCAGCTCCTATCTTTGCAACAGGCATATATGTTTTAAAACTTATTGGCGTAGATTTATAAATGTCACAAGCTGTTTGTATACTGGGTGCTACAGGTTCAATTGGTCAAAGTACTTTAAAAATTTTGCAGCAACATCCTGAAGCTTACTCGGTTTTCGCTGTGACAGCGCAAAGTCGTATTACTGAGCTGGCAGAAATCTGTCAGCAGTACCGTCCTAAAGTGGCTGTAGTGCCTGCAAATAAAGTTGATGAGCTTTCTCACCTGCTACAAGTGCAGGGCTTATCAGATATCGAAATTCTTCAGGACGAAGCAGGCTTAATTTCAGTTGTAGAGCATGCGGATGTTGATATTGTGATGGCGGCAATTGTCGGGGCGGCGGGCCTGCTTCCTACATTGGCTGCAGTCAAAGCGGGTAAGCGTGTCCTATTGGCCAATAAAGAAGCCTTGGTCATGTCCGGCGACATCATGATGCAAGCTGCGCGAGATTATGGTGCATTATTATTGCCAGTCGACTCTGAACATAATGCGATTTTCCAGTGCCTGCCTCAAAACTACTTTGATGCCGAACGTAATGGTCAACCTAAGCTCGGTGTTCATCAGATTTTACTGACTGCTTCTGGCGGTCCATTCCTGAATCATTCTCTTGAACAATTGCATGATGTGACGCCTGCTCAAGCCTGCAAACATCCAAACTGGTCAATGGGGCAAAAGATTTCTGTAGATTCAGCTACTTTAATGAATAAAGGGCTGGAACTTATCGAAGCGTGTCATTTGTTTGCAGTTCAAGAACAATTTGTTACAGTTATTGTGCATCCACAGAGTATTATTCATTCCATGGTGCAATATGTGGACGGGTCGACATTGGCACAAATGGGTAACCCGGATATGGGCACGCCAATTGCACATGCTTTGGCATGGCCACAACGGATTAGTACCCATATCCCGGCTCTGGATTTGTTTAAGCATTCACAGCTGAATTTCCAGGAACCGGATGGGGTGCGTTTTCCGGCACTGAAATTAGCACGTCAAGCCATGAAGAGTGGTGGAATTGCGCCTACAATTTTGAATGCGGCCAATGAAATTGCAGTTGCTGCATTTTTAAATCAGCAAATCAGATTTACCCAAATTCCTCAGGTGGTTGAAACTGTCCTGAATCAGATGGACAATCAACCAGCACACGATCTGGATACTATCCTGCATGCAGATCACACAGCACGAGGTTTATCACAGCAATATGTTGTGAATAAAGGAAGTTAAGACATGAACGCCTTGTTTATTATTGCAGCCGCAATCCTATTACTCGGTCCCTTAATTGCGATTCACGAGTTTGGTCACTACATTGTGGCACGTAAACTGGGCGTTAAAGTACTGGTCTATTCCATTGGTTTTGGGCCAACCCTCCTAAAATGGACTTCTAAAAAATCCGGTATCCAATATCAGCTTTCAGCTTTGCCTTTGGGTGGCTATGTCAAAATGCTGGACGAGCGTGAAGGCAGTGTGGCAGAAGAAGACTTGCCTAAAGCCTTTAACCGTCAGCATCCCTGGAAACGTATTGCCATCGTTGCTGCGGGTCCTCTCATTAACCTGCTTTTAGCCGTTGTCCTGTTTTGGGTGCTTTTTTTACCGGCACAAGAACAGCTGAATACTCGTGTAGGCAAGGTTTTACCAAACACACCAGCAGCCGCTGTACAGATGCAGCCGGGCGACAAGATTGTCGCTATAGATGGTGCGCAAGTCGAAACTTGGGAAAAACTGAGTTATGCTTTGGTGGATCGTGTGGGTGAAACTGGTGTGGTCTCGATTCAGGCAGACCGTGCGGGTGAAAATAAGATATTCCAGTTACCAATTCAAGACTTTCTTAAAGATCAAAGTCAGTCACCCCTTGATACACTAGGTTTCTTGCCATATCGTCCGGAAATTCCGGCTGTGGTGAGCAAACTGAGTGAAGATGGGGCAGCCATTCGTCAGGGTCTTAAAGAAGGTGACAAGATTCTGGCCATTGATGGTGTACAGATGAAAGACTGGTTCGATGTGGTACAGGTTGTACAGGCATCACCAGAAAAATTACTTAAGATAGATGTATTACGTGGTAATCAGGTCGTGCATCTTCAGGTCATGCCGCAAGGCAAACGTGACAATATGGGGAATGTAACCGGTATGCTCGGAGTTCAAAGTGATCCGGGCAAGGTGACAATTCCTGCTGAATATAAACAGACGATTCACTATACGCCTGTTGAGGCGATGGTGATGGCCTTTGACAAGACAGCACATCTGTCTTCAATGATTTTGAACTCGATCGTCAAAATGGTACGTGGTCTGATTGGTCTGGATAATCTTTCTGGCCCGATTACCATTGCCAAAGTGGCGGGACAAAGCGCGGAAATGGGTTGGGAAACTTTTATTTCCTTTATGGCGCTAATGAGTGTAAGTTTAGGGATATTAAACTTATTGCCAATCCCAATGCTTGATGGCGGACATCTGGTTTATTATTTTATCGAATTAATTCGTGGTAAACCTGTTTCTGAACAAATACAATTGGTTGGATTAAAAATTGGTATGGTACTGCTCGGCAGTATGATGCTTTTGGCATTATTTAATGACTTTATGCGTTTATAATAACGTAAATGGAATAATTAACAGCGGAAAAGACTGGCATGCAGCACACACATTTATTTATGCCTTTGGCACTCGTTAGTGCAATGGCAGTAGCACAACAAGTATATGCGGCAGAAGACTTCATTGTACAAGATATAAAATTTGATGGATTGGTACGTTTAACTCCAGAAAATGTGTACGGCTTGGTGCCAATCAACAGTGGTGACCGGGTGAATGATCCGATCATTGCCAATGCGATTCGTAGCTTGTATGCATCAGGACTATTTGATGACATTAAAGCCGTTCAGCAGGGTAATACCTTGGTATTCCAGGTGGTAGAACGTCCGGTAATTTCAAAAATCGAGCTGAAAGGCAATAAGCTGATTCCGAAGGAAGCACTGGAAGAAGGCCTGAAAAAAATGGGTCTGGCTGAAGGTGAGGTGCTGAAGAAATCTGCACTGCAAACAGTCGAAACCGAGCTGGAACAGCAATATATGCAGCAAGGTCGTTATGATGCCGATATTACGGTAACAACGACCCCTCGACCAAACAACCGCGTTGAAGTGCTGATCGATTTTGTTGAAGGTAAAGCTGCTAAAGTTTTTGATATCAATATCATCGGTAATACTGTTTTTAAAGAATCAGATATCAAACAGGCATTCGCTGTTAAAGAAAGTGGCTGGAGCTCGGTCATTTCGCGTAATGACCGTTATGCACGTGAAAAAATGGCTGCGAGCCTAGAAGCCTTACGTGCGATGTATCTGAACCGTGGTTACATCAACTTCAATATTACCAATTCAAGTCTGAACCTGAGTGAAGATAAAAAGAATGTCTTTATTGAAGTTTCAGTCAATGAAGGCGAACAGTTTAAGTTTGGACAAACCAAATTCCTGGGCGATGCGCTTTATAAACCTGAAGAGCTACAAGCTTTGCAGTTGTATAAAGAAGGCGACACCTACTCTCAGGAACGAGTGAATGCGGTTAAACAGTTATTGTTACGTAAATATGGTAATGCTGGCTATTATTATGCTGAAGTAAATGTTGTACCTCAAATTAATAACGAAACTAAACAGGTTGACCTGAACTACTATATTAATCCGGGTCAACAAGTAACTGTGCGTCGGATCAACTTCACAGGTAATTCTAAAACTGCCGATGAGGTATTGCGTCGTGAAATGCGCCAGATGGAAAGTGCGCTGGCAAGCAATGAGAAGATTGACCTGTCTAAAGTACGTTTAGAGCGTACTGGTTTCTTCAAAACAGTTGATATCAAACCTGTTCGTATTCCAGGATCACCAGATCAGATTGATTTGAATGTGGCAGTTGAAGAGCAGCATTCGGGTACAAGTACTCTAGCTGTTGGTTTCTCTCAAAGTGGTGGTGTAACGTTCCAGGCTGGATTAAGTCAGACTAACTTCCTGGGTACAGGGAACAGCGTTTCGATTGATCTGTCACGTTCTGAAACTCAAGATTATTATAACTTGAGCGTGATGGACCCGTACTTCACCATTGATGGTGTACGTCGCGGCTATAATATGTACTACCGTAAAACCAAGCTGAATGATGATTATAACGTCAACAACTATGTGACAGACAGTTTTGGTGGCGGGATTAACTTTGGTTATCCAATTGATGAAAACCAGAGTGTAAGCTTAGGTCTGAACATTGATCAAACTGAAGTGACTACAGGTCCATATGTATCGACTTATGTACGGGATTATTTATTAGCTAATGGTGGTAAAAGTACTAGAGATGGTGCCTACTGTCCAAAAGACAGCGCTGGTAACTCACAATTAACTGTACCTATTTATGGACAAGATGGTACTACAGTAATTGGTTATGACTGCGCAGTGCCACAAATTACTTATGGAAATGAATTTAAAGGCGATTTCTTGACTTATAACCTGAATCTGGGTTGGTCTTACAATACCTTAAACCGTCCAATGTTCCCGACTACTGGGATGTCACACCGTGTCAATGCAGAAATTGCCTTGCCGGGTAGTGATGTGGAATATCAAAAAGTCACTTATGATGCGCAAGCTTTCTTCCCATTAGGCAAAGATTTTGTTCTGCGTGGATATGGTAAGTTGGGCTATGGTAATGATTTGCCATTCTATAAGAATTTCTACGCTGGTGGTTATGGTTCAGTCCGTGGTTATGAAAACAGTACCTTAGGCCCTAAATATCCAGGTGTAACTTATAATGAATCACGAGAACAAGACTTTGGTCCAGAAGAAGTGGGTGGTAATGCCTTAGTTCAGTTTGGTACAGAATTAGTGCTTCCTGTGCCATTTAAAGGAGATTGGGCACGTCAGGTTCGCCCGGTACTTTTTGCAGAGGGAGCACAAGTTTTTGATACTCAGTGTAATGTGCCTCGCGGAAATTTATATCTCAATCCACAAAATACTGATGTAAATGCGAAGCAATACTGTAAAGATAACTTTGGTTTCGATGCAGGCAATATGCGTTATAGCGTAGGTGCTGGTTTCACCTGGATTACCATGATTGGTCCATTATCACTGAGCTATGCATACCCGTTGAATGATAAAGACGGTGATGAAACTCAAAATGTTCAGTTCGAAATTGGACGTACTTTCTAAGAATACTTTGATCTTAAATACAAATTTTGCTCATGAAGCCATCAGGTTTTGTGAGCAAAATCTTTTGAATGGGTAAAAACATGAAAAAAATGATGATGGCAATGGGTATTGCTTTAGCGGGTTTAACTTCATTGTCACATGCAGATGATTATGGGATCGTTGATCTGGAAAAAGTAGTACAAAACAGTACTTATTTAAAGCAGCAAAATGCCACTCTGGAAAATGAAATCAAGTCGCAAACTGCACAAATTGCACAGTTGCAAAAAGATCTTGCTGCAATCAAGCAAAAAGGTCAGGCTGCAAAAACACAGGCAGAACGTGAAAAAATAGCCAAAGAATTTGAAGGCAAAGCGACTCAGCTGGCAGGTGTGCAGCAACAGGTACAGGCAACTGTGCAAACGCGCATGCAAAGTGTAAATAAGGCTTTTGAAGGAAATTTGAAGCGTGCTGCTGAACAATTGCGCCAAGAAAACAAGCTAGGTGTGGTTTTAAATAAAAATTCCGTACTTGCTTATGACGCGAAGTATGATTTAACTGATAAAATGATTCAAAAGGTTAATGCAATTAAATAATCGATGAATCATCAAAAACTTCAGTTAGCTGACCTCGCTCGTCTTGTCCAAGGTGAGTATGTAGGTCAGGCGGATTTATGTTTGAGAGGTTTGGCAAGTCTTGAAAATGCAACCTCTCATGACCTTGCATTTGTCAATGCAGATAAATATCTGGAACAGGCAGCTCAGAGTAAGGCAGGTGCTTTAATTGTGACTGCTGAATTAAAAGAGCAGCTAACTTCCCAGCAGAACTTCATTGTCGTGGCCAACCCTTATCTGGCTTTTGCAATTCTGACTCACGTTTTTGAGAAAAAGCATACGACTCAGGGAATTGAAAGTACCGCACAAATTCATCCATCTGCCATCATTGCTGACAATGCCTATATTGGTCACTATGCAATCATTGGTGAGAATTGTGTGGTAGGTGAAAATACCATTATCCAGTCACACGTTCAGATCGACGACCAGGTTGAAATTGGTCGGGACTGTTTTATTGATGCCCATGTGACTTTAACAGGTGCTACAAAAATCGGTAATCGTGTTCGTATCCATGCCAATACCGTGATTGGTAGTGAAGGTTTTGGTTTCGCACCTTATCAAGGGAAATGGCATCGGATTGCCCAGTTGGGTTCAGTCCGTGTTGCAGATGATGTCCGGATCGGCTCAAACTGTAGTATTGACCGGGGTGCACTGGATGACACAATTCTGGAACAAGGTGTCATTATTGATAATCTTGTGCAAATCGCCCATAACGTCAAGATTGGTGAAAATACTGCGATTGCAGCCAAATGCGGGATTGCCGGTAGTACCACGATTGGCAAAAACTGTATTCTCGCGGGGGCCTGTGGGGTAGCAGGACACCTACATATCACCGATAATGTGACCTTGACAGGAATGTCAATGGTGACAAATAACATTACTGAAGAAGGTACTTATTCTTCAGGCATGGGATTGTTGCCAAATCAGCAATGGAAACGCACAGTGGTTCGCTTAAGACAATTAGCAGATGTGCCATTGACCCAGTTGGTAAAACGATTGGATCATATGCAATCTCAAATTGAGTCCATTGAATCAACATTTAAGTTGCGTAAATAATTATGATGACAGAGTCGAATTTGCCTACATTCACGAAGCCTGAATTGCCAATGAATATTCAAAAGATTCGTGAATATTTGCCCCATCGCTATCCATTTCTGCTGGTAGATCGCGTTGTCGATATTACCGAAAATGGCATTGTTGGTTATAAAAACGTCTCAATTAATGAAGAGTTTCTGCAAGGCCATTTTCCGAACTATCCAATCATGCCAGGCGTATTGATTGTCGAGGCATTAGCACAGATCTCAGGTATCCTTGGTTTTGTCATGAATAATGAAACTCCAAAAGAAGGTTCATTATTCCTTTTTGCTGGCGCTGAAAAGGTTCGATTTAAAAAACAAGTGGTTGCTGGCGACCAATTAGTACTTAAATCTGAATTAGTGATGCAAAAACGTGGCATTTATAAATATAATTGTATTGCCACAGTAGATGGCATTGTCGCAACAACCGCGGAAATTATGGTTTCCCATCTGAAAGTCGAGCAGGCATGAGCAATAATCCCCTAATTCATCCAACTGCCATCATTGACGCATCTGCAGTAATTGCTGCAGATGTACAGATTGGCCCTTATTGTATTATTGGGCCAAATGTCACGATTGGTGCTGGTACCAAACTGCATTCACATGTCGTGGTAGGTGGTTTCACACGTATTGGTGAACATAATGAAATTTTTCAGTTCGCCAGTGTTGGTGAAGTCTGCCAAGATCTGAAATATGCAGGTGAGGAAACCTGGCTGGAAATTGGTGATTATAATAAGATTCGTGAACACTGCAGTCTGCACCGTGGTACGGTTCAGGACAAAGGTATTACCAAGATTGGCAGTCATAACCTGTTAATGGTAAATACGCATATTGCACATGACTGTATGGTTGGTGATCATAACATTTTTGCAAATAATGTCGGTGTGGCGGGTCACGTACACGTAGGCGATTATGTCGTGATTGGTGGTAACTCAGGTATTCACCAGTTCTGTAAAATTGACTCTTACAGCATGATTGGTGGTGCTTCACTGATTCTGAAAGATGTTCCTGCCTATGTGATGGTATCGGGTAACCCGGCCCATGCATTTGCCATGAATATTGAAGGCATGCGTCGTAAAGGCTGGTCAAAAGACGTGATTAATGGTTTACGTGAATCCTTTAAGCTGATTTATAAATCTGGCTTAACGACTCAGGAAGCTATTGAGAAAATCCGTAACGAGATTCTTCCAGAAGTTTCTGAAGCCCAACGTCTGATTGATTCACTTGAACAATCAAAGCGTGGCATTGTGCGTTAAGTTATAGAAGTGAAGTTGGAATTAAAAAAGACACCTGCATGGTGTCTTTTTTATTTTGAGGCTTTATATTTTACTTAAGAAATTTAACTTCTTCAGCTTTCGGATAGTTCTTGAGTAGTTTCGCTTTATATTGCGAAGCAAGAGTAGCATTCTTTTCTACATCCTTACTAATATTATAAAGCTGATAAACGGCAGTAGAGGCTTTTGCAGAATTCGGATAGCGGTCAACCACAATCAGATAATTCTTCTTTGCTTCATTAAAATTCGGTGGATCAATGGACAGGTTGAATTCGGCTAACCAGAAGTGAGCATTGCTGATATAGACGCTATTTGGGTTATTCTTGATGAAATTCTGCATGGGCGCAATGGCTTTAGCTGCACCACCATTTTTATAGGCATCCAGTGCAATAGTATAAGCCGCTTTTTCCTGCTCACTCGACTGTTGCGTTGTGGATGCCTGATTAGTCGCTACTGGAGCATTAGAGCTTAAACTGGGAGAAATATCCTGTTGGTTATCCTCCGCGGGAGTATCTTCAGCAGGTTCAATTTTTTGCTGCAACAGTTCAAGACGTTGATCCAGATCGGCATAGCGGTTGGTTAATTCGCTTTTTAATCTCTCGATCTCATTTTCTTGTTCTTCGATTTTTCCACGTAAACTGCGTAGATCATTTTCAAGCTGCTGGTTTTTTTGCATGAGCTGCCAACTGGTATTGGTCTGAGGTGCATCTGCACCTGTAGCAATGGCAGATTGAGAGCTGATATTATTTGATTGAGCACCTTGGCTGAGTCCACGTGATTCGATAGGAATCGCAGCAAAAAGAGAGGTTGTACAGAGTGCAGTGAGGGCACACAATACCTGTTTCTTAAACATCATATAAGTTCCATGATTTTTGGCGAGATTATGTATCCGCAGCTCATTTATTCTAAAAGAGATAACCCGTTTAATAGCTTCACATTTAAAACGGCATTTTTAGAAATTGCAACAAGGTTTTACAAAGATCATGTGAATTTCGATATTCATGAATTAATTGTGAAGAATATTAAAAAACCAGCATCTTGGGGCATATTGTTTTTAAAATAATCAAACGGATAGCTTATGCCGAAAATTTGAAATACAGCCCTTGCAACTTCAGTAAAAATCTCTATACTCTGTTTCTGTAATGGTAGCCCTGCCGGTTACTTCGCAATTGTACTCTATGAACCCCGCCAGGACCGGAAGGTAGCAACGGTAGTAGATCTATGATGTGCCGGAGCTTTGCTGGTAGGGTTGCCACCAGATTTATAATTATAAAATTTCTCTATTCTCTCTTTATTTTTAAATCTTAATCTTCATTATTTTCCCTTTCTTTAATGTTTACTTTTAAATTTCTATCTAATGCCACTTCCTTGGATACTTGAATTGTTTGGAACATTAAAATTCAATCATGAAAATAGATTATCTTAATTTGAGCTTTTGAAAGCTTTTTGCTGTTTGAGATTAATTGTAATAAGGGAAACTATTTAAGCAGGATGGCTAAGAGGAAAATAAAAAATAGCCTAAGCATATTTTTTCACAAATACAAAAGAATTAATCTTCGGCCTTGGCCTTGCGGCTGATCGCTTTCATGATCGCATCCATTTCAAAACCACGATACATTAGAAAACGGATCTGTTTGGCTTTAAGTTTTGGGTCTTTCGTCACTTCTGGACCATATTTTCTAAGCTTCAGTTCATAAGCCTGTTGTACCCAGTCCGTTTCTTTGAGTTCTTCACTGATCAGGGCAGTATCAATCTTTTTGCTTTTTAGCTTCATTTTAATCTGATTGGGGCCTTTGCTTTTACGCTTTTGGCTCGACAACATGATTTCAGCGACACGTTGATCACTTTGATAGTTTTCTCTAGATAGTTCTTCAACCAAAGTGACCACTTCATTGCGATCTTCTGCATAAAGTGCCAGTTTTTCGATGAGTTCAGCTTTGGAGTATTCCTTGCGAGTCAGTACAGCAAAGGCATAAGAACGCAAACGGGAGCCGGTTAGACCGGGTTTCTTTTGCTCTTTATTAGAGTTACCAAATAAGCTATCTTCCGGATCAAATTCTGGCAAAGCCTGTGACTCAACAGGTGCAGGAGTGACTGAATCTTCAGCATCACCAAACTGCTGTTTAATCGCATCATAGTCCAAAAGTTTGCTGAATTTTGCGTCTGACATATTGATCTCGATTAAAATATCTATTTCATAATAACAAAAACGCCCCTTAGGGCGCTCTGTTATGATGTTTAAGGATTATGCATCCAGAAAGTCTGCTGGTTCTTCTTCGTCTTTATCTTCGACTACTTTGCCTGTAGTAAGCAGTTGCTCACGGATCAGTTTTTCAATGGTATCCGCCAGCTCTTTGTGTTCTTCCAAGTAACGGATGGTATTGTTCTTACCTTGGCCAATCTTGTCACCTTGATATGAATACCATGCACCCGCTTTTTGAACGATTTCTTGCTGTACTGCAAGATCAATCAGTTCACCAAGATGGTTAACACCTTTACCATACAGAATCTGGAACAGAGCTTCTCTGAATGGAGGCGCCATTTTGTTTTTCACAACTTTGACTTTGGTTTCAGAACCTACAATCTCGTCGCCTTCTTTTACCTGACCGATACGGCGGATATCCAGACGTACAGAAGCATAGAATTTCAGTGCATTACCACCAGTAGTCGTTTCCGGGCTACCGAACATAACACCAATCTTCATACGGATCTGGTTAATGAAAATCACCATACAGTTTGAACGCTTGGCATTACCGGTAATTTTACGCAGTGCCTGGCTCATCAAACGTGCTTGCAGACCCATATGCGAGTCACCCATTTCGCCTTCAATCTCGGCGCGAGGCGTCAATGCAGCAACAGAGTCGACTACAATCAGGTCAATTGCGCCAGAGCGTACCAGCATGTCAGCGATTTCAAGTGCCTGTTCACCGTTGTCTGGCTGAGAAACCAGCAGGTTATCAATATCTACACCGAGTTTACGGGCATATTGAGGATCAAGTGCGTGCTCGGCATCGATGAATGCACATGTACCGCCAGCTTTTTGACATTCAGCAATTGCTTGTAATGTCATTGTGGTCTTACCTGAAGATTCAGGACCATAAATTTCGATAATACGGCCTTTCGGTAAACCACCAATACCGAGTGCAATATCAAGCGTTAAAGAACCCGTAGATACAGCTTCAACTGCTTGCACGGTATTGTCACCAAGACGCATCACTGTGTTTTTACCAAACTGTTTTTCAATCTGGCTTAAGGCAGCGTTGAGCGCCTTGTTTTTATTCTCATCCATCTTACAACCTCAATACGATGTCACAAACTTAGTACTCAAGTGGATGTCTTACATTAGAGCTTCGTTCCACAGGAATATAGTGACAGAAATTTCCCTTGTGTTCTATAAAATCCAGCAATGTTACGACACATGCTGACGCTTGAATTTAATCATCATTATATGACCAATGTTGATCAAAGTTCTGACTATTTTCATTCTTGAATCGACTGATGTCTCGACGATCTTTTTTGCTTGGTCGATGATCGGGACGCGCTAGATTATGCAACTTTCTTTGCGATGCAATCAATTCCCGGCGAGCGATACTGACTTCAGTTTCTTCATACAGTTTCTGTGCCACAGGTGCAGGACCACGAACATCAGAAAGTTCTTTTACAACTACGGTTTTTTTGTCGATACCTTGCTGAATCGTCAACTCCATACCCACACGGACTTCGCGAGATACTTTTACACGCTCACCATTATGATGGACTTTACCGCCCTCAATAGCATTCTTGGCAATGGAACGGGTTTTAAAAAAACGTGCCGCCCACAGCCATTTATCTATACGCATGCCTACCGCATCTTCGGGTAAAGACGATTTACGCATATTGCTTGTTTACCTCAGACTGATTTAAATGAGTGATTAAATCTGTTAATTGGTGCAGCATCGGGTAATTGCAAGTCTGGCGCGCAACTTTACTGGAAGATGGTTGCTGGATGCAGAACAGGTTCTGGATGCCATAAGCCTTGGCGCCATTCAGGACTTTTTCGGTATCATCAATAAAATAGACCTGCTCAGGATCAAAGGAATGCAGGGCATTCAGGCCTTGCCAGAATTCTACAAATTCTTTGGCATGCCCAATGCTTTCCGAGCTGACAATGACATTAAAATAATTTTTGAGATTGAGATGTTCCAGTTTAAAGGCTAGACCGGCACAGTCGGCATTGGTGGCAAGCCAGATCGGATAGCCATTATTTTTAAGATAATCGAGTAATTCGAGGCAATAAGGGCGTAAGCTAACTTTATCTTTATGCTCAATTTGCATGGCCAGAACATCGACTTCGACTTTAGCTGTCCAGAAGCGAGAAGAGTACCAGTTTAGGGTATGATTATGTTGCTGATAGAATGCATAAAGCGTTTCGCGGCTCTGTTTCAGACTACAGCCATGTGTTTCGGCATAACGGATCGGTAATAACTCGTTCCAGATGAAATCATCGTAGGCAAGATCAAGTAAAGTTCCGTCCATATCAAAAATGACAGGCGGTTTTTCTGAGCAATTCGACATATAAGGTTTTCTATGTTTAAAGCGACAATAGCACCACAAGATCCGATGATTTTGCAGTTTGTGCCCATTTTGACACAGGCTTGTGAAATTTTGCGAGAAGAATATCAGCGTTATTGTTCAGGTGCTGCGTTTGATATTGTCAAGAAAAGTGATGATTCTCCTGTGACCCAGGCAGACTATCGGGTGAATAGTTATTTAACCCAGGCTTTGGCAGAAATTTCAGAATTACCTTTACTGTCAGAAGAGGGGCAGCAGGATCAACGCCATGCCTGGACAGATTTCTGGTTACTTGATCCTCTGGATGGCACCAAAGAGTTTCTGCACCAGCGCCCAGAATTCACGATTAATCTCAGTCTGGTTAGAGGTAGTTTAACCACTTTTGCTATTCTGGCAGTTCCTGCAAAGCAGCTAATTTATTTCTGTCCTGAACAGGGCCTGCCAATTAAATACGATATTCTGAATCAGGTATGGTTTGGCTATCAGTCAGCTACCGCTCATCAGGATGTCTTTATCGGTCTGAGTCAGAGCAGCCAGCAAAAACCAAAATATGTCGAGTATTTGCAAAGTCTAGCTAAACTTAGCGCGTACACCGAGTTCAAGGCAGGAAGTGCTTATAAATTCTGCATGATCCTTGAAGACCGGGTAGATATTTATCCTCGTTTCCATCCAACCTCGGAATGGGATACCAGTGCCGGTCAATGCATGCTCGAGCGGATTGGTGGAGGGTTGGTTGATCTTGAAGGTCGGCCATTCATCTACAACCAGCGCAAGACCTTACTGAATGGCGGATTTATCGCCTATAAGAATGAAGCCATGAAAGCACTGGCCTTACAGGCACTGGCGGACATGCAAGACAATGATTGAGCTCATAGCCGTTCATGGTATAGTGAGGAAGATTCCGTTGATAGATCAGTTGGCAAGATTGTGGCATTAAAACTGCTTCCATCAAGTATGCTCAATGCAATAGATTTATTGCCTGATACCAAGACACCTGTGACTCTGTTTACGCGGCATTCTCTGCGTGAAGATGTCGCTGGTCAGGGGCTGGCAGGTTATGATTTGCAGTTGACGCCGCAAGGACGTGATCTGGCGCAGGAATGGGGCGCTTATCTGGTCAATCAAACAGATCGGCATATCCAGCATTGTATATCGAGTCCGATTCAGCGCTGTGTAGATACCGCAGCATTGATGATCGAAGGGGCAGATGCAACGGATAAAGCACCGCATACCCATAAGATTGAAATCGTTGAACAGGGTTTGCTGGTTGAGCCAGGCAGTTTTGTACTGGATATTCAAAAAGCAGGGCCATATTTCAAAAAACAGGGGGCATTAGGCTTTATCAATAGCTTCGTCAATAATGCTTTGCCTGGAATGAAACATCCAATTAATGGCGTAGTAGATGTGCTTGAATTAATTTATAACACTCATCCGAAAACGCCGTATGGGCTCAGTCTGGCAGTCAGCCATGACACCATTCTGGCAGCAATGATTGCAGTGATGTCGGGACATCAGGAAGTCAGCCGTGAAGACTGGCCGAAAATGATGGAAGGTCTGTTTGTCTGGTTTGAAGGCGATGTATTTGAGGAATCTAAACTAAAATGGATTTGGCGTGGCAAAGTGCATGAGCTGGATATTTCCCAATTTCAGAATACCGAATTAAAGGTAAATAAATAATTCAAAGGCTCAATCATTTAGGTTGAGTTTTTTACATTTATCGTATGAAAGTGAAATAGAGTAACGATGAAATATCACTATGCTGATATTTAAACCAATTTTGGAAGCATGGGAGTCATCATGAAAATAATCACAATTTTAAGTCTAGTCGTTATGCTGGGATTAACTGCCTGTCAGCGTGATACAGACAATGCACAGCAAGATCAGACCACCACGCCTCATTCTATGGATAAGGATGAATAATTTATTCTGTTTTTATCTAAGTAAAAGATTTCTATGACTAGGATTGAGAATAATCTGGTATTCATCATTCTTTATTGTTGATTTGGTATTAAATTTCAGGCACAAAAAAAGCCCTAAAAGGGCTTCTTTTGATTTGCGATTAGTTAGAAGCTAATGCTTTAACTTGCGCGTTCAAACGGCTCTTATGACGAGCTGCTTTATTTTTATGGATGATACCTTTGTCAGCCATACGGTCGATTACTGGAACAGCTTTTTTGTAAGCTTCAGTAGCAACAGCATAGTCGCCAGCAGCAATAGCAGCTACTGTACGTTTAAGATATGTACGAACCATAGAACGCAAGCTTGCGTTGTGTTTGCGTGCTTTAACGTTTTGACGAGCACGTTTTTTTGCTTGAGCAGAGTTTGCCACTCGTGCACTCCTTGAAATAGATTGGTCTGGGCGGGCTGAAACTCAACTGAAAACCACATCAGAAGAACTATCACCAGCCCGTAAACAAGTGCCATATTTTGAGGAAACTATGGGCTTAAGTCAAGTCTTGACATGCTTTGACAACATTTTAGTTGCAGAAAAATTCTAAAGAAAACGTTAGATTAGTATCTAAGCAGGGAGATCGTACAAAAAATGACTAAAACCATTACATATCCTATCGTGATTGGCGCTACAGGCTTGGTCGGAAAGACTTTGGTGCAACAGCTGGTAAATGAACCAAGTTGTAAGCGTATTAGCGTCATCGTGCGTAAACATCAACCAGAATTTGAACAATGGCACAAGGTCAAACAGGTGGTCATTGAGGACTTTTTAATGCTCAATGACCAGGATGTCAGTGGCCATACCCATGCCTTTAGCTGTCTGGGTACTACCTTAAAGAAAGCCGGCTCCAAAGAAGCTTTTTATAATACCGATTACACCATCAATGCCCATTTTGCCGAACTGGTGCAGCAAACGGATGCTCATTATCTGTTGATTAGTGCGATGGGTGCCAATTCAAAATCCAGACTGTTCTATAACCGGGTAAAGGGTGAATTAGAGGATTATATCCAGACCTTGTCTCTGGAGCGTATCAGCTTGTTCCGACCGTCTTTGTTGAGTGGTGAGCGGGATCATCAGCGTTTACTGGAAGACGCGGCACAGAACCTGTTTGACAAGTTTTCGCATTTTATCCCCGATTCTTTTAAATACAAGCCAGTGACAGCAGAGCAGGTGGCTCATACTATGGTATATGCAGCGCTTAATCAGACTGTGAAATTTGAAATTTATGATAATTTAGCCATACAAAAAATGAAATGAGGGTAAAAAATCGTGTCCAGCGTACCATTTGTAACTTGTGACCTGCTTGATGATAATCCGGATAAAGACCTGCAGGTAGTCGCCCCATGCCTGGATGGCAAATTCTTCAGAAGTTATGGCGCACGTAAAAGCTTCGGCGGCCAGATTGTGACCGTAAAATGTTTTGAAGATAACTCTCGCGTAAAAGAGTTATTAGCGACAGATGGTACAGGCAAGGTTCTGGTCGTAGATGGTGGTGCTTCTATGCGCTGTGCATTGATGGGTGACCTGATTGCTGAATCTGCGGTGAAAAACCACTGGAATGGCGTGATTATCTACGGTTGTGTGCGTGACGTCGATGCGATTGCAGAGCTGGATCTTGGTGTGCATGCACTGGCTTCAATTCCACAGAAGAGTAACCGCAAGGGAATTGGTGAAGTTGATGTGCCGCTTTATTTTGGTGGTGTGACCTTTAAATCGGGTGAATACGTTTATGCCGATAACAATGGCATTGTCCTGTCCAAAGAACAATTGGTGGACTAATTCCGGTTATTGAAAATATACAAAAACAAGCTATACCGTGGAAGTTAGGCAGTTTAGATTGCTGCTTTCACGGTTTGAAAATAATAAAGAGGACAGACGATATGTTAGGCCATCAGATTAAAGTAGCACAGGCATTGGCATCCGCATTTCTGGAAGGTGGACGTGGTACGACCGGTACACCATTTCCGAATCAGCCTGAAAAGCCTCTCAAGCTTTATGAATATGAAGGATCACCTTTTTGTCGTCGTGTCCGTGAGGTCATGACTTTACTGAATCTCGATTATGAAGTATATCCGTGCCCACGAGGCGGTAAACGCTTTCGTCCCGAAGTGAAACAGCAGGGTGGCAAACTTCAGTTTCCATTTTTAGTAGATGAAAATACTGGAGATAAGCTATACGAATCTCAGGATATTATTCATCACTTGTTTAAGCATTATGGCAAGACGGGTAAAACACCAGCTAAGTATTCAAATTATCCAAAAGTACCGGTTGCTGCCATTGCAGGTACGATGGTAAATGGGCTACGTGGTGGCATGGCTAAACCGTTGTCGAAGAATACCCCTGCACCTGAACAGCTTCTTGAACTATGGGGCTTTGAAGCCAGTCCTTATACCCGTATTGTCCGGGGCGTATTGTCTGAACTTGAAATCCCTTATATCTATCATAATGTGGCGAAAGAACGCTGGCAGGATCAAGGTCTAGCAAAATTGCGTTTAAAACCGGGTAAATATGAACCCTTATCGGGGGGTAAACGTGAACAAGTCTTAAAAGTAATGGGGAATAATATCCAGGTTCCTTATCTGGTTGATCCAAATACTGGTGTCAAGATGTTCGAATCTAAAGATATTGTGGAGTATTTGAAGCAGCAATACGGTTCTGAAAAGAAAAGCAAAAAATAAACTGCTATTTAATATTTAGAAGCTACAAAAAAATGCCATCTTAAAATAGATGGCATTTTTATAGTTTATAAATTTGAATTTTCCAAGAACAAGAACTCTGCTTCCAAAATTATTCATACATAAAGCTACTCACAATAAAGTTAAAAAAACTCATGATTTTTCTTCTTTTTTTGTTTATATTTTAATCTCAATGGGGTAATAAGAATAACGATAAGGGGTGTGCTTATGACAGCACAAGATGCCGTACTACCGGTACCTGTATTAATTGTTGAAGACGAATATGTCATTCAGTGCCGTTTAAAGAACATATTGAAGGATCTAGGGTATAGCGATGAGGTATTGCTATTCGCCAATAATGTCAGGGAAGCCGAATATCTTCTGCAACAAGAACCGTTCTGTTTAGCACTGATTGATCTTGGACTGTCAGATGGAAATGGCATTTCCATTATTGAAAAAATACATGAGCTCGGTTCACAAACTTTGGTACTCGTCGTATCCGCTTGGAGTACTCAGGACAGTCTGCTAAAAGCAATTAAAGCAGGAGCAACTGGTTATGTACTCAAGGAACGCGATGATACAGAAGTGAGTCTGGCAATTCGCAGTATTTTGCGCGGCGGCGCACCCATTGATCCTTTTATTGCGCGTGAAATTCTCAAGCAGATTTCCAGTTCAGAGCCATCTTCCTCTTTGGAGCAGATCGTACCTGATCCTGAACAGGAAAGCCTGACCCAACGGGAAAAAGAAATTCTTTCATTGGTGGCACAGGGGCTCAGCAATCGTGAAATTGCTGATGAACTCTGTGTGTCACGTTATACCGTTGAAAGTCATATCAAGCATATTTACCGCAAACTCTGTGTCAGCAAGCGGACCAAAGCAGTCAGCACGGCCCGGCATTTAGGTATTCTTTAGTGCGAATGCTGTCTGTTAGCAAGATGTTTAGACAAGGATTAAGGTTCTTCGCTCTATTGATGATAGGGAGTTGGCTGAGCCTGTTCTCTTGCATCAGTCTGGCACAGAATAATTTTCAGATTAACGAGCTTTGTCAGGTGAACATTGAACAGCAACAAAAAGTTCAAGTGCCGAGCCATCTCGAAATTCCGGAGGGAGGTTGGCAACCTGTAACATTGCCGGATAACTGGAAAAATAACTGGCCGAAATATAATGGGGGTGCCTGGTATAAAATTCGCTGGGGTTGGTCTTGTCGGGACAATATACGTCTGGCTGAACCCATTGTTTTTGGGATTGACTATCTAAATTCTGCTGGAGCTGTTTTCCTGAATGATGATCTGCTGTGGTCGGATCAAAATCTGCAAGAGCCTTTGTCTAAAAGCTGGAATGTACCACGTTACTGGATTTTGCCTATTGCAGGCTTGAAGCAGACAGACAATGAACTGCTGATTTATGTACGAGGCTATAGTTTCCAGGGTGCAGGGCTTGGCAGAATTGAATTTCACAATATTATTGCCAATGACCAGCATTACTCAAAAAAGATCTGGGATCGCCGTACGCTCTTTCAGATCAATATGATTCTATCCGGTACGATTGGAGTCATTAGCCTGATTATCTGGCTATTCCGACGTTCAGAAACCACTTTTGGCTGGCTGGCGCTGAGTTCATTATTGTGGATTCTGTTTATCTCCAATGTATTAACCACAGAGAATTTTCCTTTTCCCTCCAGTATATGGGCCAGTAAAGCCAATCTGATTTTTTTTATCGTCTATATGCACTGTTTTTGTCTGTATCTAATTCGGTTCTTGAAGCAGAAATTTCAGCGTTTGGAGCGGGGATTTATCGGGGTGACTGCTTTATTCAGTGTATTCATCATAGCCAGTTCTTTAGATCATTTAGAAGCAGTGCTCAGTGTTGCTTTTGTCTGCTATGTGCTGCTTTATATTAGTTGTGTCATCTATGTTAGCTACTGGGCAATTAAAACTCGAAATGGCGAATATCTGTTTCTGATGCTTTGTCTGTGGGGAATTTTGCTGTGTGTCATTATAGATCTGATCATTCTGGGTCAAACGGCGGTTAGTGAATTCTCACCTTTATCACCTTATACATCACCGATTATTATCCTGTTTGTCGTGCTAATTATGGGGACACGACTGAATCGTAATATTAAAAAAATCGAAAAATTTAATACGCAGCTGGAATCCAAAGTACGGCAAGTCAGTGCAGATCTAAATAAAAGCCTGAGTGATCAGCATAAGCTGGAACTGGATAATGTGCGTTTGCAGGAACGGATTAATCTGTCACATGAACTGCATGATGGACTAGGTGGCTCGATTGTGCGTTCCATGATTCTGGTGGATCAAAGTACCGAAAACATTTCCAATCGACAGTTTTTATCTATGCTGAAGCTGCTTAGGGATGACCTGCGTCAAATCATCGATAGCGGTTCTTCTATTGACAATAAAGTGCCTGAAACGCCAGTGATCTGGATTGCGCCAGTACGTTACCGATTTACTCAATTGCTGGAAGAAATGGATATCGCCGTAGAATGGTCATTTCCTAAAGTCTGGCAGCGTGAACCTACGGCTTTACAATGTCTGACCCTGATCCGTGTGGTAGAAGAAAGCTTGACCAATATTATCAAGCATAGTCAGGCCACAAAAGTGAGTGTGAGTATGGAATATACACAATCACATCAACTGACTTTAAAAATTCAGGACAATGGTATCGGTTTTAATTCGGAGATGGTGCAGAAAAATGGCATGAGCATTGGTATGCGCAGTATGAAAATGCGTATTGAACGCATGGGTGGAATGCTGGATATTCAGTCTGCGAAAGGCGATACTTGCGTACACGTGGTGATGGAACTCTATCAGCCTTAATCATCTCAAAATTATACATACATAAAAAAGAAGGATCATATGATCCTCTTTTTTTATAGACTTAAAATGACCGAGATATAAAAACTTACTCTTCTTCAGCCGGTGGCACTAGCATCAGTACAGAATCATTCAATAGCTCAGCAACATCCTCCAGTATATCTTCGTCAGCGAAATCTTCATCCAATAAGACACGCGCACCATCAGCAATCTGCTTCAGTTTTGAAGTAAATGCTTCAGAAATACAGATTCCCTCACCATTGGCCCAGAATAAGGTTTCACCATCTTCTTCTGTATAGAGTAAGCGTGAAGCGGGTTCAAGCATCAGGCTATAGCCCTGATCAAGTGCTTCTTCCAGATCACCTGTACCAATTTCTTCAGCTTCCGGAATATTCTCTTCATATTTTGGTTCTGACATCAGGCTCATGATGGCATCTTCAAGCACATTGGAGTTATGCAACTGCTCCATGATTTTGCCTTTCAGATATTCAAGTTCATTGCCTGTGACTTCACCCGCAGCACTGATATGATCGCGAATGATGTCAGTCAATGGATTGCGTAAGACTTCATTTTCCGAAAATTTATCGCCTACACGGTCCATCATGTCACTGACATTTGGCATACGGAAACCAAAAGAGAAAGTCAGACAGTCATCTTCTGCTACGCCGTAATGAGACAGACCGGGTGGAATATACAGCAAATCACCGGGTGCAAGAACTTCATCAAAATGCACATCCATTTCTGGCAATAATTTTAATGGCTGCCCCGGTACAAGTTCGGTCTCGGCATCACACATTTGCCCCAGTTGCCAGCGGCGATGACCATAGCCTTGAACCAGAAAAACATCATAAAAGTCGAAATGTTGACCGACTGAACCGCCTTGAGGTGCATAAGACACCATGATGTCATCACGACGCCATTGAGGGATAAAGGCAAACTTTTTCCAGAGTTCAGACAGGTCGAAAGAATAGTGATCCACAGCCTGAACCAGTAAAGTCCAAAGCTTAGGCATCTTCTGGAAGTCAGCTTTTAATAAAGGAGATGTCTTGACCGACCACTGATTTGGATCACGATCTTTCTGCTTGATCAGACGTGCAGTGACATTTTCTTCAAGTGCTAGCTCCATCACATCATCAGGCTCTAGCAGGCCTGCGATTTCAGGCATGGCATTACGTACCAGCAGCGGTTTTTTTTGCCAGTATTCGGCAAGGAATTGTTCAGCGGTAATACCGCCTAAAACGTCTAGAGGTAGGGACATAAATAAAGCCTAAAATAAAGGAGATTAAGGAACTAAAATCTTTAGCTCACGCAGAATATTGCATAGCTGAATCATCGGCATACCCATCAGGGTAGTTTGATCCTGACCGATCATGGTTTCAAACAGACTGATCCCAAGGCTTTCACATTTAAAACTACCCGCACAATGCAGCGGCTGTTCGATCTCTACATAACGCTCAATTTCCGCTTGAGACAGTTTGCGGAATTTGACTTTATAATGTTCTACCAGCGTACGTTCAAAACCGGTAGATTTCTGCTGAACGCTAAGAGCCGTACTGAAATACACAATCTTGTCCGAATTGGCCTGCAGCTGGCGAATGGCCTTTTCTATTGTTAAAGGCTTACCCATAAAGATATCTGGTGCGCCTTCACGCCAGGCTACCTGATCAGAACCGATCACAATCGCATCAGGATGTTGCTCAGCGACATGACGAGCTTTTTCAAAAGCCAGGCGTTTGGCTAATTCGTCCGCATGATTTTCACCTTGGGGTGATTCATCTATGTCCGGGACGACCGATACGTAATCAAGGCGTAAACGATTCATCAGTTCTTTACGGGTCTGGCTTGAAGAAGCCAAGATGATTTTTGCGGTATTCATTAGACAGCGTATTCTTCTAAAATATGGAGAGGAACATAAGCGAGGACAGCTTTGTGACAGGCTTGCAGCTTGATCGGTGGTGCTTGTCCAGCTTCATAAGCTTCTACCCAACGTGTGACGCAGATACACCAGAAATCACCAGGTTGCAGTCCAGGAAATCCCAGTTCTGGTAATGGTGTAATCAGGTCATTGCCCACTTTCTGGGAAAAATTCAGAAATTCAGAGGTCATCTGTGCACAGACAGTGTGCTGTCCCAGATCGGTAGGTGCGGTATGGCAAAAGCCATTACGGAAATACCCAGTAATAGGATCAAAACAACAGCTCGCCAAAGGCTCGCCCAGAACATTGAGACGGTTAAGATTAGGATCAGGATGTATCGACATAGGTACTGAATCTGGAAGAAGCTTTTTTCTATCATAACAAAACTTTGGCATTCATAATGTTTTCTGCAAAAGATGCTAACCTTTTTCTGCATAATCATTTAAAATCGCCTCGTTTTTAATATCTATAAAGAGAGCTCTACAATGAACTTTCAGCGTATGACTGACCTTGACCTGATGGGTAAACGTGTTCTGATCCGTGAAGATTTAAATGTACCGGTTAAAAATGGTGTAATCACTAGCGATGCGCGTCTACGTGCTGCATTACCAACAATTAAAGCTGCAGTAGAAAAGGGCGCGGCTGTCATGGTGTATTCTCACCTTGGTCGTCCAGTTGAAGGTGAGCCGAAGGCTGAACAGTCTCTTGCACCTGTAGCAGCTTATCTGACTGAAGCATTGGGTCAGGAAGTAAAACTTTTCACAGACTATCTAAATGGTGTTGAAGTTCAGCCGGGTCAAGTGGTTTTACTGGAAAATTGCCGTTTCAACATAGGTGAAAAGAAAAATAATCCTGAACTTGCAGCAAAATATGCAGCCCTTTGTGACGTATTCGTGATGGATGCGTTCGGTACTGCACACCGTGCAGAAGCATCAACTGAAGGTGTCGCTCGTTTAGCTAAAGTAGCAGCAGCGGGTCCTTTATTGGCAGCTGAGTTAGATGCTCTTGGCCGCGCATTGAAAACGCCTGAAAAACCAATGGTTGCGATCGTTGCGGGTTCTAAAGTTTCTACCAAGCTTGATGTTTTGACTTCATTGTCTGACATCTGTGATCAATTGATTGTTGGTGGTGGTATCGCAAACACGTTCCTTGCAGCTGCTGGTTACAATGTAGGTAAATCACTGTGTGAAAGTGATTTGATCGACACAGCGAAAGCCATTGCCGCAAAAGTTTCAGTTCCACTTCCTACTGATGTTGTGGTTGCTGATGCATCTGAAATCAACTTTGATGACTTCCTGGGTTCATTGGCTGCTGCTAAAGCGGTTGTGAAAAAAGTTGAAGATGTTGCTGACAACGATATGATCCTTGATGTAGGTCCAGAAACTGCAAAAGCATTTGCTGAAATTTTGAAAACGTCTAAAACGATTCTTTGGAATGGTCCAGTGGGCGTATTCGAAGTAGATCAATTCGGTGAAGGCACGAAAACTCTATCGTTAGCGATTGCTGAATCGGAAGGTTTCTCGATTGCAGGTGGTGGTGACACGCTTGCTGCGATTGATAAATACGACGTTGCTGATAAAATCGGTTATATCTCGACGGGTGGTGGTGCATTCCTTGAATTTGTCGAAGGCAAAACCCTTCCTGCAGTTGCGGTACTCCTAGAACGCGCTTAATTGCATGTTTTAGCCTAAAAAAGCTGGCCAAGTGCCAGCTTTTTTATGTCTTTTTTTTGACAGCAGAAACTTACCATTCATGGCTCCGTCATTAAAATGCAATAAATCTGTCATAAGATGCAGACATTAAATCACCAAATGACGAGATTACGTGATGAAAAAACAGTTAACTTTAGCGGCATTATTGGCAGCATCATTGGCACTGACTGCATGTGCGAAACAGGAAAATGTCCCAGCAGCTGAAGCAGAAGCTTCGGCAGCCGTTGCAGATGAGACTGTAACGCCAGAACAGCAAGCAGCGATTGATGCGATTGATAAACCGGTTCTGGATGAAAAAAATACAGATGTTCCGGCTGAAATTGCCAATGCACCTGCAGATGCAGCGACTGCAGACGACTCAGTCGCAGCAACTTCGGAAGCTGTGGCACCTTAATTAGGTCAATGTGAGACAAAATCCCTGCAAATGCAGGGATTTTTTTTAAATAGTGTTATTTGTTGCTGAATTGAAACCTTTGTGCATGTAGAATATGTGGCATTCACTGGGAGGATATTATGGCTCTTATTTCATTGCGCCAGCTCTTGGATCACGCCGGCGAACATGCTTATGGCGTACCAGCATTTAACGTAAACAACTTAGAACAAATGCGTGCCATTATGTTGGCAGCAGACCAAACAAATTCACCTGTAATCGTACAGGCATCTGCGGGTGCACGTAAGTACGCAGGTGCACCGTTCTTGCGTCATCTGATTTTGGCAGCAATCGAAGAATGGCCACACATTCCAGTGGTAATGCATCAAGACCACGGTACCAGCCCTGACGTATGTCAACGTTCTATCCAGTTAGGCTTCTCATCAGTGATGATGGATGGTTCTTTGGGTGAAGACGGTAAAACACCAACTTCATATGAATACAACGTCGATGTCACTCGTCGTACGGTACAAATGGCGCATGCGTGTGGCGTTTCTGTTGAAGGTGAAATTGGTTGTCTGGGTAGCCTTGAAACAGGTATGGCAGGCGAAGAAGATGGTGTAGGCGCTGAAGGCGTACTTGACCATTCTCAACTGCTAACTTCAGTTGAAGAAGCTCGTCAATTCGTTGCAGATACCAATGTTGACGCATTAGCCATTGCAGTGGGTACTTCTCATGGTGCATACAAGTTTACTCGTCCACCTACAGGCGATATTCTTGCAATTGACCGTATTAAAGAAATTCACGAGGCACTGCCAAATACTCACCTTGTAATGCATGGTTCTAGCTCTGTGCCGCAAGAATGGCTGGCTGTGATTAACCAGTATGGCGGCGACATCAAAGAAACTTATGGTGTTCCTGTTGAGCAACTGGTTGAAGCGATCAAACACGGTGTTCGTAAAATCAACATCGATACTGACTTACGTTTAGCTTCTACTGGTGCAATGCGTCGTATGATGGCTGAAAAACCAAGCGAATTCGATCCACGTAAATTCTTCAGCGCAACTGTAGATGCAATGAAGCAAATTTGTATCGACCGTTACGAAGCATTTGGTACTGCAGGTAATGCAGACAAGATTCGTCCAATCTCTTTAGAGAAAATGGTTGAGCGTTATAAATAATTCATTGTGAATAATTTATAAAAAAAGCCCACAGCGAATGTGGGCTTTTTTATATATAAATCAAGATGAAGAATAAGAGCAGCATATGGAACTGATTTTTATTGCAGCATTATGTAGTGTTGCAGTCTCAATACTCTTAAAAATTGCTAAAAATAGAGGCATGAGTCCAATCCACATGATTAGCTGGAATTATGTCACAACTAGCATATTGTGTTTTTTTTGGTTCAAACCAGACATCCAGCATATTTCCATGAGTCAGACTCCATGGCTACTGATTCTGGCGCTTGGCGTTTTATTACCGAGTGTATTTCTATTTCTGGCCAAATCATTACAAACAGCAGGAATCTTAAAAACTGAAATTGCCCAGCGATTATCAGTGGTATTATCACTAGCCGCTGCTTATTTCATTTTTCAGGAACAATTTAACCAGCTCAAGATACTGGGTATTGTCTTAGGCATAAGTTCCGTACTGTGCATTCTATTTTCACACCGTCAGGCATCAGAAAGCTCCAAGCAGGGAATGTTTTTTCTAGGCCTGGTGTGGTTTGGTTATGCACTGATTGATGTCTTATTGAAATATACGACCAGCCTCGGTTTGCAATTTGCTGTGGCACTGAACTTGATGTTTATCTGCGCCATGATTCTGTCGATGATCTATCTGCTGCTGCAATATCGTCATCTGGGTTCTGGCAAGGATATTAGTTTTGGTCTGTTATTAGGTGCGTTGAACTTTGCCAATATCGCCTTTTACGTCAAAGCACACATGATGCTCAAAGATACGCCAGCGATTGTATTTGCGGGCATGAATATTCTGGTGGTGATTTTTGGTGCGATTGCAGGTTTGATCATCTTTAAAGAACGACTCAAACCTGCAAGTACAATCGGGCTGATTCTAGGCGTGATTAGTGTTGTTTGCCTAGCATATGCAATGTCTGTTTAACATAGGAAGATGCAAATTCAAGCGGATAACGTAACAGGTCTTCTTTTTCAGCCCGTCCAAGCAGTAAACCGGCCTGTTTGCAGTCTGGACAATGTGGGTAACGATGCTGGGCATTAGCATAATGATGTAAATAGATCTTATCGCAGTGTTTGCATTCGAATTTTAAAGAGCTGGCTGGTAAAACAGACATAGGTACCTCTAATTGTTATTCTAGTTGGATGTTTGGAGAATAAAGCAAAAATTAGACCCGAATTGACAAGAAAAGGGGCACTAGGCCCCTTTTATAACATAAAATGCTTACAGTTTGGTGAAAATATCTTCAGCTTGCAGGCGGGATTTCGGCAATTTGGCATTGAAATCATTTTCACTGCGATAACCTAAAGTAAGCAATACTGATGGAATCAGGCCTTGTTCAGCTAACTGTAATTCCTCACTCAGAATGTCTTCATCAAAACCACCGATCGGTGTGGCATCAATACCTTCACTTCCTGCAGCCAGTAAGATCTGTCCCAGTGCAATAAAGGTCTGGTTTTCTGCCCAGCGCTGAATATCACCTTTTTCATTACGATAATAATGTACATAGCCGGTACGGGTATTCTTTTGACCTTCTTTGGCGCTCTCATCTTTAAAACGACCACTCAGATCATCACGATTTAACAGGTTGTCCAGATGTAACTCGTCAATATCGGCTTTGGTACAAAATAAAATAGTATGTGAAGAGTCCAGCACTTTGGGAGCATTGTAGGCATAAGTTCTAACTAGTGCTTTGGCAATACGCTGTTTAGCGGCATCATTGTCGGCAATAAAAAAATGCCAAGGCTGAATATTAATCGAAGATGGGGTCAAGCGTAAGATTTCTAATAAACGTTCAAATTGTTCTGCTGGAATCTTCTTGTTAGGGTCATAAGCTTTAGTGGTATAACGGGTTTGAGCGATCTTGAGTAAATCCATTAGTGGACTCCAATCTTTTGATAAGGCGTTTAGAAATATGCTTTAGGCATCTAGATTTTTCTGATCAAAAGATTATTACAATTAAAACATCATCGGCAAAGTCTATATTTATATAATCTTGAGTAAAATTTTATGAAAAACTAAGAGTTAAATCAGATAAAAAGCAAGCTTTTGTATATTGGCAGTTTCTAGTAACAGGAGTTTAATAAGAACTTCAGGCAATAGCATGCAAGATAGGTGGGCCGATGCAATATACCAATTACTTTAAACGTAAATTAAAGACGCAGCAGCAAATTGGCTTGTGGGTCGGACTAGCTGACGCGTATGGGACAGAAATTGCGGCAAATGCAGGCTATGACTGGCTCTTGATTGATGGTGAGCATGCCTCAAGCGATTTAAGAACAACGCTTTCTCAATTACAGAGTATCGCAGCTTATCCATCGCAAGCTGTAGTACGCCCCCCAATAGGCAGTGTATAACTGATCAAGCAGTTACTCGATATTGGCGCACGGACCTTATTGATTGCTATGGTAGAAACTGTGGAGCAGGCCGAATTAATGGTCAAAGCAGTCCGCTATCCACCAGAAGGAATTCGTGGTGTGGGTGCTGCATTAGCACGTGCGACACGCTGGAACAGTATCCCGAATTATTACCAGACTGCTCATGAAAATATCTGTTTATTAATTCAGATCGAATCAGTGACAGGTCTAGAAAATCTGGATGAAATCCTCAAGATCGAGGGGATTGATGGTGTATTTATTGGGGCGGTAGATCTTTCAGCGACTATGGGCTATCAGGGGAATCCAAACCATCCTGAAGTACAAAAAGCAGTAGTAGATGCCATTCAGCGGATTCGTGCATCTGGTAAGGTTGCTGGGATTTTATCGACTCAGCATGAAGCTACCGAGAAATATCTGGCGCTTGGAACTGAGTTCGTTGCAGTGGGTGTTGATACCAGTGTGCTAATGAATTCGCTTCGTGAACTTTTGGCGAAATATAAACCTGATGCTGAAGTCATCAAGTCAGAAGGCGGTTATTGATCATAAAAATATCTGAGAGTCGTAAATTATGATTTCTCAATATTTATTACTTAAACAAAAGATATTTTATAAAAGCTATGATTTGTCAGAGTTTTTTTTATCTACTTTAACTATAGTAATTTAAAAATAATATGGGTGGGGATTGAAAAATGAAACCAGAAGAAATTGATGTATTTTATGAGCAGCAAAAACAGATCCATGAGCAAAAAAGCAACAACGTTATCGTTTAGGGTAACGTATCTTTTAGTCTTTATGCTGATTTATACATTGGTTACTGGATATCTGACAGTTTTAAACTTTCTTGATTCAGGTGATTTGATCTCTGGTTTTAGTGTCATGATATTGATCGGTTTGTTTTATATCGTGAAATATTTCTTTACTGGACATTAAGATATGCGAAAAAGCATCTAAAAAATACTACTTTTGACATATGTCATTACAATGTAATTTTTCTATTTGGTCAAAAAAGAGTTATAAGATAATAACTTTAAAGCGAATACTGTTTTCGCTGGTTTATTTTTAGCTGATTGTGATACACGAAAGACAGGTTTTACTGTTAAAAAAACTCTAGCAAACCCAGAAATAAGATTTATTTTTAGTCTATAGCTCTCCTTGTTTAATCACAAAAAGCTCATATTATGAGTGAATATTTTGAAAAATTTAAATACATGGTCTATCGCGACCGCCATTAATGGTTGTGAAATTCAAGTCAAAGTTGTACCAATGCAACGCCAGCAAAATACCATCAATGGTATGATTATGGTCAATGTGGGCAAGATGATTGAACTTGAAAACGGTGAACAATATCCATTTAATCTGGATGGTAAAAGTTTCTATACTGGTTTTAACCAGTTATACCGTTTAAGTTAAATAAAATATAAGAAGCAACTGTTCGCAGTTGCTTTTTTTATGGGTAATACCAGATTTTTAGCTGAATGTTATGAATATCAATATCAGAGCTACTCAGCTCTAAAATCTCAGCATAATCAGCTTTCCAATCTCCTAAAACAATTCTTTTTTTACCATTTATATCATGGATTGCTGCGCGGTGAGTATGTCCGTGAATCAGTACATCTGCTTCTTTGAGAGCAGTTTCTACCGCAATTGGATTTACATCCATAACTTCATAGCTTTTCAATTGCTGTGCTTCATGGCTTTTCTTGCGGAAACCATTAGCGAGTCTGGCACGAAAGCTAAGTGGCATTTTTCTTAAAAAGCCTAATATCCAGGGATGACGGATGACTTTTTTGAAACGCTGATAGGACACATCATCGGTACAAAGTGCATCACCATGTTCGATCCGATATCGGAGTGAACCGATATTTAAGCTGGTCATTTCAGGTAAAAGCTGTCCGGAAAATTGATCCAGAAAATCTTGGCCTAAGGCAAAGTCACGGTTACCGATGAGAAAATAGATTTGATTGCCGGCTTGATTAAACTGTTTTAAAGTACTGACGATTTCATCCAGCCAGGGAGCAGTGTAGTCATCTCCAATCCAGGCATTGAACCAGTCGCCCAAAATATACAGTTGGGTATTTTTATGCTGATAAGCTGCCAATAAATCTAAAAACCCCCGAACAAGTCGAGGGTGATCAGGTGACAAATGTAAATCTGAGATAAACAGATAGGTCACGAATCTTTTCCTTATTTTTTAATCCCTCCCGACCTCCCTTTGCAAAAGTGAGGAGAAAAACCATCTTTAAAAATGGTGGTTCCCTCCTTTATTAAAGGAGGGTTAGGGAGGATTTAAAATTACTCAGAAATGATTTTTGCAGATTCGATCACAACGTTCTCTAAAGGAACGTCAGCGTGGTAGCCACGGTTGCCAGTGCGAACGCCTTTGATTGCATCAACAACGTCCATGCCTTCAACTACTTTACCAAATACGGCATAACCCCAACCTTGTGCAGTTTTGCCAGTGTGGTTAAGGAAAGAGTTGTTTTTCACGTTAATGAAGAACTGAGCAGAAGCAGAGTGAGGTGCTTGAGTACGTGCCATTGCAATGGTACCTACATCGTTGCTTAAACCGTTGTCAGCTTCGTTTTCAATCGCATCACGTGTTGCTTTTTCTTTGAAGTTTTCATCCATGCCGCCGCCCTGAATCATGAAACCATCAATAACGCGGTGGAAAATTACGCCGTCATAAAAACCGTCACGTACATATTGCAAGAAGTTAGCTACTGTTTTAGGTGCTTTTTCAGCGTTTAATTCAAGAACAATACGACCTTTATTGGTGTTTAATTCGACTTGAGGAAAACTCATTGTGTAATCTCCTAATCATGGACTAATGCCATGGTTTTTTCTGAATGAAGGAAGCATAAGCAAACTACAATCGACAAGGCAAGCAAAAACATAATTTTCTTTGTTAAAAACATAAAAATCGTATCTTATTTATGCATTGATTTACAAAGTCATTTCTTCGAGATCATGCGTCTTCATAAAGCTTGTCTGACTCTAAGAGCATGCACTGATCTGCTGGCTCAGTCAAAAGCGGATATTTTACGATTTGGTAAGCTATTGTATTTTCCAATTTGAAAATGAACGAATTGAAATCAAATACCTAAGTTAACGGTTGAGAGATCATTCACCTATAGTTAAACTAAAGAACCTTTATTTAGTGAATACAGTTAGAACGCGTGAGCTACTGCATATTCATTAATCCCTTTTTAACTTTAGAAGTGAATGATTAATCATGAAGCCAAATGATGTTGTGACGTCTCTGCCCGACAACCCGACCCAAAATAAGAATGCAGTCGATTCAGTGCAGCAGCAGGAACAACAACCAGGCTTAGACTTTGTACGTCAGGTGATTACTGACGATCTAGCGGCTGGCCGTACCCAGCAAGTGGTCACCCGTTTCCCGCCTGAACCAAATGGTTATTTACATATTGGTCATGTAAAAGCGATCTGCCTGAACTTCGGTATTGCTGAAGAATTTGGTGGCCTATGCAACCTGCGTTTTGATGATACCAACCCGGATGCAGAAGAGCAGGAATATGTGGATGGTATTGCCAATGATGTGAAATGGCTGGGCTTTCAGTGGAATGGTGAACCACGCTATGCATCAAGTTATTTTGACCAGTTATATGCATGGGCAATTCAACTGATTGAACAGGGCGATGCCTATGTGGATCTGCAAACTCCGGAAGAGATCAAGCTAAACCGCGGTAACTTCGTAGAGCCAGGTAAAAACTCGCCACAACGCGATGCGACGATGGAAGAAAACCTTGAGCGTTTCGAAAAAATGCGCACTGGTGAATATGCTGAAGGCGAAGCGGTATTGCGTGCCAAGATAGATATGAACTCGCCAAATGTGCATATGCGTGATCCGATTCTGTATCGTATTCTGCATTCTGCGCATCACCAGACTGGCGATAAATGGAAAATTTATCCAATGTATGACTATGCGCATCCATTATCAGATGCGATTGAAGGCATTACGCATTCACTATGTACACTAGAATTCCAGGATCACCGTCCATTCTATGACTGGGTGGTGGAAAAAGTTAAATCGCCATCTGTGCCACGTCAGTACGAATCTAGCCGCCTGAATGTTGATTACACCATCACTTCTAAACGTAAGCTGCGCAAGCTGGTTGAAGGTGGTTATGTCAATGGGTGGGATGATCCACGTATGCCGACTGTTGTGGGTATGCGCCGTCGTGGTTTCACCCCTGAAGGTCTGCGTGATTTCTGTAAGCGTGTAGGTGTGTCTAAAGTCGATGGCAGTATCGTTGATGTAGCAATGCTTGAATATTGCATCCGTCAATCTTTAGAAAATACTGCAGCTCGCGGTATGGCAGTATTGAATCCATTAAAAGTGACTTTAACCAATCTGCCAGCGGATATGGATCTTACTCATTCACGTCATCCAAACGTGGATATGGGCGAACGTATTATTCCGCTCACTTCAGAAATCTATATCGACCGTAAAGACTTTGAGGAAGAGCCACCTAAAGGCTTCAAACGTCTGATTCCGGGCGGTGAAGTGCGTCTTCGTCATGCTTATGTCATCAAATGTGATGAAGTGATTAAAGATGCGAACGGTGAAGTAGTTGAACTGAAGTGCTCAATCGATCCTGAAACTTTAGGTAAAAATCCTGAAGGCCGTAAGGTAAAAGGTGTGGTTCACTGGGTATCTGCAAGCAAAGGTGTTCCTGCTGAAGTTCGCATTTACGATCGTCTGTTCACTGAATCTGATCCAGAAACTGGTGATGACTTCCTGGCGAATCTGAATCCTGAATCATTGAAAGTGGTTCAAGCAGTTATTGAGCCTGCACTGGCTCAGGCAAAACCGGAAGATCGTTTCCAATTTGAACGTGAAGGCTATTTTGTAGCGGATCAATATGATCATACAAGCGACAAACCAGTATTCAACCGTATTCTGGATCTGAAAGACAGCTTTAAACCTGGCAAATAATTTAAGCTAAATCTCTAAAAAGCCCAACTCCGATTGGGCTTTTTCAATCGTGGCAGGGAAGAATGAATGATTGTTCGTGATAAAAGTAATAGCTTTAGTCTGCTGTTTGCATGGCATGGCACAATTTTGCCTAAAGTTTTGCCTGCCTTGGGACTGGTAATTTTTCTTTCAGGCTTGCTAGTTTATCTGCGTCAGGCGCATTTTTTTAGCTTTCCTGCAGTGCCAGCCATTGGCTTTACCATCTTCGGGGTGATTCTGTCGATCTTTCTCAGCTTTCGTAATACCGCCTGTTATGACCGCTGGTGGGAAGGACGCAAGCTGTGGGGAGCGCTGATTGCTACGACACGTCATTTATGTCGTGATAGTTACGTCCTTGATGATCAGTCACGTGAAATCCTGTTGTATCGAATGATGCTGTTCACTCATTTATTACGTGACCGTTTGAGACAGCAACAGCAAAGTATTCAGCATTACCAGGCCCACACTGGTTTTGAAGCTGCTACATATGAACAATTGCCCACGCATATCAATGCATCACAATGGGTACTGGAACAGATCCAGAAAGATTTGGTTCTGCTCTATAAACAGGGCAAAATCACAGATATTATTTATAACAACCTGAATCAGCATACAGTGGCTTTAGGCGATATACAGGCGGGTTGTGACCGGATCCTGTCGACGCCGTTACCATTTTCCTATTCGGTGCTGTTGCATCGTGCTGTTTATTCTTTCTGTTTTATCCTGCCATTTAGTCTGGAAGCCAGTCTTGGTTTATGGACTCCGATTCTAGTCGGCCTGATTGCTTATATGCTGTTAGGGTTAGATGAGCTGAGTGCGGAACTGGAAGAGCCTTTTGGGCTTCAGGATAATGATCTGCCTTTAGACTCTATTGTGAGATTGATCGAACGTGAAACCCTGAGTTCTTTAGGACAAGAACTACCTGAAGCGATTAAAGTCCAAAAAGCTTATTTAACTTAGGTTTAAACTGATTTTATTGAAAGGCTAATCATTAAATAAATCAAATGAAAGTTATCTTATTTTTAAATTATTTTTAAATAGCTATCTTAAAAACTTTAATAGCAAAAAACTAAAACCTTAACGATGTTTTAAATGATTGCCAAGATCTGGGCTATTGTTTTTGACCTGCTCATGTAGCTCACGATATTGCTCTAAACGTTGTTTGGCCTTGTCACGAAGCTTTTTCTTGATATAGAGGGCTAGAGCGAAACAGGTGGTCGTCAAGGTCAGGAAAAGGCTATTCATAAAGCTCATCATGGAGCTGATATAACCGATCGTCGTTAGGCGATTCATCATCTGAATGACTTGTGGGCTGCTTTCTATACCAGTGATTGCCCAAGTACAGAGATGTTCACAATTATTAATAATCAGGTGATAGTTATTTTCATGCATTCTGGAACGCATACGACGCACGACTTTACGGCCTTTATATTTTGCTGAGGCATAATACTGGATCTGAATCAGTTTGCCGTTGCTGAATTTCTCAATTGAGGTGATTTCAATTGGATGCTTCTTAAATAAATGTGCAAAACCGGAATAGTGGATGACACGACCACGCCCGGCATAAATCCCGTGATGAGTATAACCGAAATGTTTAACCATAAGATGCGCACCTATGGGAAACCGTTTAGTTCGCTGCATGTAAAGATTAAGCCATTTAATAACAAGTGTATTTTAAACAGCAAGTGTACTGTTTTTTTGTGAATTAATCGATGTTTTAGGGCTTAATTCTATCCAGAATTCGTTGTCTAGACAGTCATCTTTAAATTTCTCAAACCTTATAAATGTTGTATGTGAACTGATTAAGGCAAATCTAAAATTATAATGTCTAAATAGCCTAAGCAAATATGAAAAGTCATTTATCTGCATATTTGAAAAGAAGTAAAGATATAGACACATAGACACTTAGGTTTAGATATAAGGAGTAGGTTCAATTTGATTGAAAGCAAAGAGGGGTAGGCAAAAATCCAAATGATAGATATAAAAAAAGCATTTGCGTATGCAAATGCTTTTTATCAAGACCTAAGCTGCTTATTGCAGCGGCAGGTGCTGAAGTTCATTGAGTTCTTTACGGCTGTAACCGCGAGAAGCTAGAACTTTTTTGATTCCGATAATGATATCTTCATCAGTTGCTTTAGACAGTGCTTCAAGGAGCTGTTCATTTGTCTTGCAAGAGCAATCATTTTCAACACAAGCAATCTGGTTCTTGTGTTCATTTTGTTGTTCATCTGAAAACAACTTCTGCCAGAAACTCATAGAGCCTTCATACACAACCTAACATAGGGTGAAATATATCCAATTTAATAAATAAAGCAATAGGCCCTATGTGATAAAAGCAGCAGTCAGTATTTTAAATTTTCGATTGTAGAAGAGATTTTGAACGATATTATTTGATTGAAACAAGATAATTCATGGATAAGTTACTAATTTTATGTATAAAAAATGGAGCTAACAAAAGCTCCATTTATGTAACAAAAAAATAAATTGAAACAATATTTTTAGCGTTTTTCCAGCAGTACTCCGGACTCTACATGATGGGTATAAGGGAACTGATCGAATAGGGCAAACTTGGTAATTTTATGGGTTTGGGACAGTTGTTTCAGATTGTCATGTAATGTGTCCGGATTGCAAGAAATGTAGATGATTCGTTCAAAGCGCTGTAGCAGTTTCAATGTTTCATCATCGATCCCTGCACGTGGGGGATCGACGAATACCGTATCGAAGTCATAAGTCGACAGGTCAATATTGGCTTCTTGTAGACGGCGGAAAGTACGATCACCATTAAAAGCTTGTGTAAATTCTTCCGCAGATAGACGTGCTACCTGAATATTGTCGATACCGTTCTGCTCGATATTCCATTCAGCCGCATACACAGATGACTTGGCCAATTCAGTTGCCAATGCACGACGGAAACGGGTAGACAATGGCAGGGTAAAGTTACCATTGCCACAGTAAAGCTCTAACAGGTCTTTATCAGACTGCTGCGCGGCATTACATGCCCATTCCAGCATTTTCTGGCAGACTTGCGCATTGGGTTGAGTAAAGCTGCTTTCGATCTGTTTGTACTGATATTTGCGGTCAAATACACTGAGTTCTTCTACGACAAACTCATCGCTCAAGACAAATTTCTGGCCACGGCTACGACCAATCAGCTTGATCTTTAATTTTTCAGCTATTGCTTTAGCTGCAGGTTCCCAGCTTTCATCCAGCTTGCGGTGATAGATCAGGGAAACCAGTACTTCACCTTTTAGTGTTGCCAGGAAATGCACTTCAAATAGGCGGTGACCCAGCGTTGCATCGGCTTTGAAGGCTTCTAGTAATTGCGGCATTAAGTCATTAATACTGCGGTCAGCCACAGGGAATTCATTAATACGGATCACTTTTTTATTATTGTTCTCATCACGCTCAAACATGGCATAGAACAGGTCATCTTCAGTATGCCAGATCCGGAATTCAGCACGCATGCGATAGTACTGTTCAGGTGACTCAAATACTTCAAGGGCAGGTGGTTGATATTCGGCAAATTGTGCGCTAATGCGTTCAACTTTGGCATCCAGTTGTTGCTGATAAGATGAGGTCATATGCAGTAAAAAATCGCAAATATTTTGAAAGCCAAGATGGTAGCAAAAATTTGCTGTTCTGCCTAAGACTATTCAGGGAAACAGGCTGGAAAAGCAGTTAAAAAAAGGCCAAATCTTCAAAGGGGAGAGATTTGGCCATAAGAGGAAAGGGATTAAAATAATCTCAGTACTAAAGCTTTTTACAGACCTGACATGGTCATGAGACTGGCATTACCACCTGCAGCTGCGGTATTGATACTGATTGCACGTTCAATCACGAAACGCTCCACTGGAATCTCATAATTTCCTGAGCTTAAATGCGTGATACCTACAATAGCTCCTTGTCGTCTTGCAATACGTTGCTGCAAATCCATCAATGCAGAGGTCTTGCCATGATGCAGTACAGCTTCAAAATCACCTGATTCAATATCCTTGATAACTTTAATGGCCTTCACCACACTCGCGGGCATACTTTGCAGATACTTGAGTATAAAAGTATTGTCTGCCAGTACAGCCGGACGGCTACCGACCGATAAAATTGACAAGATTTGCTGAATCTGATCCATATCATTTTCTGCTAGTGATAACACACTCTCACGCGGCAAGATCAAGTACTGGTTTTCTTCACCCGTTGGACCTTGTAGGCTAAAGCTATGTACCGTTGTAATCTGAGCAGGAGCTTGCAAAGAAACTCTTGGGAAAGTCTTGTTTACCCAGGCCTTAAAGTCCTCTAACACCGGATTTCCAAAGGAAGCTTGGGCAGGCTGCATGGCATAAGGCTGAGCCAGTTTCTTCTCAGACACCTGATGCATTAAACGGTAGATATAAAGTGGACCGCCAGCTTTAGGACCAGTCCCAGACAGACCTTCACCACCGAAGGGTTGTACACCCACCACAGCACCGACAATATTGCGGTTGATATACAAGTTCCCGACATGCGCTTTTGAAATCACGGTTTGCATGGTTTCATCAATCCGGGTATGTAGGCCCATGGTTAGGCCATAACCTTTACTATTGATCTGATCTAGAAGTTGTGGCAGCTCACCGGCTTTACAGCTAATCAGATGCAGCACTGGACCAAAGACTTCACGTTCAAGATCATTCAAATTCGGCAGTTCAATCAAAGTTGGTGGGATGAAGGTACCTTGAGCTAGATCAAAAGCATCCTGATTAAACATGAGTTGATGAACTTTATGACCTTTACTGCGCATCTGCTCAATATGTTCCTGGATGTTTTGCTGTGCTTCGGCATCAATCACAGGACCGATATCCATTTTGAGTAGAACCGGATTACCGACTCGCAATTGCTGCATTGCACCTTTTAGCATCTTACGTACGGTATCTAGATTATCTTCCTGTACGCAGAGCACACGCAGGGCAGAACAGCGCTGACCAGCACTGTCAAAGGCTGAGTTAACTACATCCAGCACAACCTGTTCGGTGAGCGCAGACGAATCTACGATCATGGCATTCTGACCACCAGTTTCGGCAATTAAAGTGACGCTTTCGCCAAACTGATTCAGGCGTGCTGCGACAGTTTTTTGCAGAATCTTCGCTACTTCGGTTGAACCGGTAAACATGATGCCCTGGATGCGTGAATCTTGGCTGAGTTGAGCACCAATGGTTTCACCACGACCCGGTAATAATTGCAGTACATCTTGTGGAATACCCGCTTCCCAGAGAATCTGCACAGCTTGAGCGGCAATCAACGGAGTCTGTTCAGCAGGTTTTGCGATGACTGTATTGCCAGCAACCAATGCCGCCGAAATCTGTCCGGTAAAGATCGCTAACGGGAAGTTCCAAGGACTAATGCAGAGTACAGTTCCTAAAGGCTGAATATGTACATCATTAGACAGGTCCAGCATCTGGCCAGCATAGTAGCGTAGGAAGTCAATCGCTTCACGAACTTCGGCAATCGCATTGGCATAGGTTTTACCGGCTTCACGAGACAGTAGAACCATCAGTGGCAGTAAACGTTGTTGCATCAGGTCGGCGGCTTTGTTTAGGCAAGCAGCACGTTCATTCTTTGGCAGATTACTCCAAAAACTTTGTGCATTCACTGCCTGAGTCAGGGCAATTTCTGCCTGTTCAGTGGTGGCTTCATAGACAGTACCAACAACGTCCTGATGCTGTGCTGGATTGATAATCTGTACTGGATGACTACTATCGATTTCTGAGAAAGCAGTACCCATTGCAGCAGCCTGGAATTGACTATTCGCTAAGTCTGTTGCAACTTCATTTAAGGCTTGCAGGTTTGCATCATTGGCCAGGTCCAATCCGGACGAATTTGATCGCAGAGCACCGTATAAATCTTTTGGATAAGGGATTTTCGGATGTTTAGCACCTAAGGCATTTTCCTGTTGGGCTGCTTTTAAAATGGTTTGACGTGGATTCTCAATCAGGTCTTCGACTTTTAAATTTTTGTCGGCAATGCGATTCACGAATGAAGTATTGGCGCCATTTTCTAACAGACGACGCACCAGATAAGCCAGTAGAGTTTCATGGTTCCCGACAGGTGCATAGATCCGGCATGGAACACCGAGTTTTCCAGCAGCTTTGTCACCTACCACATTTTCGTATAGTGGTTCACCCATGCCATGCAGACACTGGAATTCGTATTGACCGGTATAATAACGTTCTGGATTGGCTAGTTGGTAAATAGTGGCAACAGTCTGCGCATTATGCGTCGCAAATTGCGGGTAGATATAGTCCGGTTCTGCTAATAGTTTTCGTGCACAGGCAATATAGGATAGGTCAGTATGCACTTTACGGGTAAATACCGGATAATCTGACATGCCTTCAATTTGAGCTTTCTTGATTTCGCTATCCCAGTAAGCGCCTTTCACCAGACGAATCATCAGGCGTTTCTGGCTGCGTTTAGCCAGATCAATGATGTAATCCACGACATAGAAGCAGCGTTTCTGGTAAGCCTGAATCACGAAACCAATGCCTTTCCAGTTATTGAGTTCAGGTTCAAAACACAGGCGTTCTAAAAGCTCTAAGGAAATTTCCAGACGCTCGGTTTCTTCCGCATCGATATTCAGACCGATATTGTACTTTTTCGCCAGAACCGCCAGATTCAGTACTTTGCTATACAGTTCATCATTCACACGATCCATCTGTGAGCGTTGATAACGTGGATGCAGCGCAGACAGTTTAATGGAAATACCCGGGCCATTATAAACATCTTTATCTGTTGATGCCTGACCGATGGCATGAATTGCATTTTGATAATCCTGATAATAACGTTCTGCATCCGGATCGGTTAGTGCTGCTTCACCCAGCATGTCATAAGAATATTGGAAACCTTTTTCTTCCAGACGTTCGGCATTTTTCAGTGCTTCATCAATGGTTTCGCCAGTCACAAACTGTTCACCCATCATACGCATCGCCACATCGACCGCCTTGCGGATAATGCCACGGCCACTGCGTGCCAAAAGGCCAGTTAACAGACTTGACAGGCTTTTCTGTTGTGGGGTTTCCATCAGCTTTCCGGTCAGCATCAGTCCCCAGGCCGCAGCATTGACAAACATCAGCTGGCTTTGCCCGAGATGTTCTTTCCAGTTGCCCTGATTGATCTTGTCACGAATCAGCAGGTCGCGGGTCGCCGTATCCGGAATACGCAGCAAAGCTTCTGCCAGACACATCAATGCGATACCTTCCTGAGAAGACAGCGAAAATTCCTGTAATAGCCCTTGTACAATGCCGGCCTTGCCACCTGAACCTTTACGTTCACGCAAGGAATGCGCCAGATCAAAAGCCAGGTTTTGGATTTTGTCCGTCAGTTCAGAGGAAATTTCACTATGTTCCAGCAGGGTTTCCACGCACTCGGATTCTGCACGTCGCCATGCAGAATTAATGCGCTGTTCATATTCATTTTTATCCTTAAATTCAGCAATATAATTCGACTGCTGCATGGCATTCGAGTGCGAATTTGGGCGTAGGGTGGTGGACATAGTGACTTCCTGTACTGCGTCAAACGGTTCTTTGAGTTGAATGAGTTTTAATCTATAATCCCAAAATAATTGACGAATATCTCACTATAGTTTGTATCATTTTTAGAGAATAATTCTAATGAATAGCCCTTATTTAAGCCTTGACCGAATAGATATTCGCATCCTTGATTTGCTGCAGTCTGAATCGAAAATTTCCAATATTAAACTGGCAGAAATGGTGAATCTATCACCAACTGCGGTACTGGCGCGTGTACAAAAACTAACCAAGGAGGGATTTATTCTCGGTTATGAAGCGCGGCTTAATCCGATCATGCTGAATAACGGTTTTGTGGTCTTTGTTGAAATCCTGCTGGATAAAACCACACCGAATGTGCTGGAAGAATTTTCCGAGGCAGTGCAGCATATTCCGGATATTGTGGAATGTCATATGATTAGCGGCGGCTTTGATTTCGTAGTGAAAATTCGCTGTGCCAATATGGATGAATTCCGAAAAATCTCCGGTGATATTTTGTGGCAATTACCGGGGGTAAAAGAAACCCGTAGTTATCCGGTCATGGAAGTGATCAAGGAAACCCAGCAGATCAAGTTGAAAATGCCGGCTAAAGCTAAGGTATAAATTCAGACAAAACAAAAGGGACATAAAGTCCCTTTTTAATTTGAAATAGAAAGATTATTTATTCATTTCAGCCATTTCTTTTTGATATTCAGCTTTCGCCAGTTCAAAACGATTAACGACATCGTGACTTGGCGCTTTATCCAATAGGCTCACAATCACAATACTTAACGCTGCCAGAATAAAGCCCGGGATGATCTCGTACAGACCGGTATCACCCATATAATTTTTCCAGACAATTACGGTTACAGCACCAACTACCATTCCGATAATCGCGCCATTGAGGGTCATGCGTTTCCAGAACAATGAGAAAATGATCAGTGGACCAAAGGCAGCACCAAAGCCAGCCCACGCATAAGCTACCAGACCCAGAACTTTACTATTCGGATTAATGGCCAAGGAAATTGCAATCAAGGCAATCACAATCACCATGCCACGACCCACCCAGATCAGTTCTTTTTGCGACGCATTTTTACGCAGAAAGCCTTTGTATAAATCTTCAGTCAGGGTGGTCGAACAAACCAGCAACTGACAGCTTAACGTACTCATAATCGCAGCCAGAATTGCCGCCAATATAATGCCTGCAATCCAGGGATTAAACAGAATTTTAGTCAGTTCCATAAACACGGTTTCAGGATTCTGGTTCACGATTGCAGCAGCAGGAAGGTCAGGATTTGCCGCAAAATAAGCAATTCCGATATAGCCCGCAGACATCGCACCCACCAGACACAGAATCATCCAGGCCATCCCGATCCGGCGTGCAGCAGGAATGGTTTTAACCGAATCTGCCGCCATAAAGCGCACCAGAATATGTGGCTGACCAAAATAGCCTAAGCCCCAAGCTAGGCTGGAAATAATTGCCACAAAACTCAGACCTTCCAGCATATTGGATGCATGTGGACGGGCGGTTTCTAATAGAGCACCTACTTGTTGAGCATTATCACCCAATGCCAAATAGGTAATGATCGGTGTAATGAGCAGGGCAAAGATCATCAATCCTGCCTGGAAAGTATCGGTCCAACTGATTGCCAGGAAGCCGCCAATACACACATATAGAATCGTAGCCACTGCACCAAGCCAGAGCGCCGTGGTGTAATCCCAGCCAAACAGGCTTTCGAACAGACGTGCACCTGCGACCATGCCGGAAGCACAGTAAATTGCAAAGAACACCAAAATCACAATGGCTGATAGTAAGCGTAAAATTCGTTTCTTATCCGCAAAACGGCTGGTGAAATAATCCGGCAGGGTCAGGGCATTGTTCTGGTACTCGGTATGCGCCCGTAGACGGCCAGCAACCAGTAACCAGTTCAGCCAGGCGCCAATAATCAGGCCAATCGCAATCCAGACTTCAGACAGGCCAGACAGATAAATGGCTCCGGGTAAACCCATCAGCAACCAGCCGCTCATATCGGAAGCACCTGCGGATAGTGCAGTCACTACACTGCCCAGACTTCGCCCACCCAGAATATATTCATCAAAATTGGACGTCGCACGATAGGCGTATAAACCGATCCCAATCATGGCGACGATATAAAACATAAAAGTAATCAGTGTCGGGTTTAGCGAGCTCATAGGCAGAGTATCCTTAAATTTTGAACATCATCATCCGGGATGATTTTTTGAACTGCGTTTACAGGGCAGTGATTCAAACACGGTTTAAAAATTACACTCTGTAACAGTTGATCAGCTTTTATGTATATTTTGTGTAAATTAAGGGTTTTCTCATAAAAATGCAGAATTAGTAGAGGGTCGTAAAATGCAAAGTTACACATGGTTTTGAAGAAAAATAGGTAATTTTAATAAACGGTTAAATTCATTGAAATTTTGTATTTTAATTACACAAATTTACAAAACTAACAACAAGCTCGAATTAGTCATATTTTGTTTCAAATCCTGCTTAAATCCCTTCTATTTGTTTTTAGAGCCTCTCTTCATAGTACAGTAATGCCATTCTGAATGGCGCATCATCGCTAAGAGTAATATGACATGGACAATATGTTGCAAATAGAATCAAGCCGAATTGAACAGGATTTATTGGGTAAGAAGCAGATTCCCCAGCACAGCTATTATGGTATTCATACTTTGCGTGCGATTGAGAATTTTCAGATTTCAGGTCTGGCAGTAGGCCAGCAAGCACACTTTATTCGCGCACTGGCGCAAGTTAAAAAAGCAGCAGCACAAACGAATTTACATTTTCAGAAAATATCAGAACAACAAAGTACTGCTATTCAACAAGCCTGTGATGAGTTGATTCATCAACCTGAGGATTGGCAGGAAGCATTTCCGCTTGATCCTTATCAGGGTGGAGCCGGTACTTCTATCAATATGAATGCAAACGAGGTCATTGCAAATCGGGCGCTAGAATTGCTCGGGCATCGTAAAGGCGATTACCATATCTTGCATCCGAATGATCATGTGAATACTTCGCAATCGACCAATGATGTCTATCCCACGGCACTACGTCTAGCGACATATACACGTCTGGATGAACTGCTTCATGTGCAAAAATCGTTGATTGATACTTTATATAGCAAGGCATCAGAGTTTCAGTATGTGATCAAGATGGGGCGTACCCAGTTACAGGATGCGGTTCCAATGACCCTGGAACAGGAATTCCGTGCTTTCGCGACTCTATTAAAGGAAGACCTGAAGCTGATTGAGCAAATGCGTCAGTTGTTGCTGGAAGTGAATCTGGGTGCGACAGCCATTGGAACCGGCGTGAATACTCCAGATGGTTATGCCAAACATGCAGTACACACTTTAGCGAAAATTACTGGCCTACCTTTAAAAGGCGCGGAAGATTATGTCGAAGCGACCAGCGATTGTGGTGTGTTTATTATTCTATCGAGCAGTCTGAAACGTCTGGCTGTTAAATTATCCAAGATCTGTAATGACTTGCGTCTTTTGAGTTCTGGCCCACGTACCGGTCTGGCGGAAATCCGTTTGCCAGAATTGCAGGCAGGTTCTTCTATCATGCCAGCCAAGGTCAATCCGGTTATTCCGGAAGTAGTCAATCAGATTGCGTTTCGCGTGATTGGCAATGACTTGACTATAACGATGGCAGCAGAAGCAGGGCAATTACAGCTCAATGTCATGGAACCTGTCATTGCAGTATCCTTAAATGAATCCATCCAATTATTAACTCAAGGTATGCAGACCCTACAACAAAAATGTATTGCCGGGATTCAGGCCAACGAACAGAACTGTTTAAATGCAGTGATGCGTAGTATCGGGATTATCACCTTACTGGAGCCACTTTTAGGTCATGCCACTTGCGACGAAATTGGCAAGCAATGTATTCGTGAAAATAAAACTGTACCCGAAGTGGTGCTGGAGCTGGGTTTGTTGAGTGAAATTCAGCTGGATGAAATCTTTGCCTTTGAAAATTTGGTTTCAGAAGTCCCAATGATGAATCAATGGGAACAGGTATCCTGAAAGCTTAAAGATGAGCCGAATATAGATTCGTGCTGATTTTAACCATTTGCCTCAAATCCCGTCTGTGGGTTTGGGGCATTTTCATCTAGACTATATCGATCATACGATGAATTGAGTGTATAGCATGTTTGATAAAATCAGTAACTTATTTAAATCAAACAAACCTGATCCGGCTCAGGCTTTTTTGGAAGAGAATCATATCCAATATATAGAAGGGACTGGTTATATTGTGGAGGGAATTAATTTAAATCAGGAGCTGGGTGAGCGGCTGGAATACTTGTCTAACCGACGTATGAAAACATTTGATGATTTAAAATCGCTATATTCAACTGCAATGATCATTAATGAAAAAATTGATCTGGAAATTGCCAATCAACGTTTTAATGCAAGATTAGGAAATACTGAAGAAAACTTGCTGCAATTTAAAATGATTGTGAAAAAGTTAAATGACTATTATCGTAACTTTTTACGCGACAAAAAATAGATGAATCATAGGCTGATTTTATCCTGTGCAGTCAATCTGTAACGACTGCATAAAAATAACGAAATAGCACCAGATCATCGTGATAGTATAAGCTTCATGTTGTTTAGACTTTAAAGCTATATACATGTTCCAACAAGAAATTTCCCAACTTAATTTACCCAAGCTCAAGGCAGGCGAGAAACGCTGGCTAGGCAATCTGCAAGGCTCGTCTACTGCATTATTGCTGAAAGAAATTATCAAGCAGCAGCAATCGCGCCTATTTGTTATTGTTGCACGTAATAACCAGCATTTGGGTCAACTGGAAAGCGAACTGGAATTTTATGGGATTAAACCAACCATATTTCCAGATTGGGAAATTTTGCCTTATGACCGTCTGTCACCGCATCAGGATATCGTTTCTGAACGTCTGGCAATTTTATCTAATATGCCTCAAAGTGGCGTATTGTTGCTGGCAGCTTCTACATTGGCACAGCGTGTTGCACCTACTTCATGGGTGCTGGGTGAACACTTCGATATTCGAGTTGGACAAAAGCTAGATCTGGAACAGCAAAAGAAAAAACTGATTCAGGCTGGTTATCATCTGGTCGATACCGTTTATGACCATGGTGAATTTGCAGTTCGCGGTAGCATTATCGATATATATGCTTCAGGTCAGGATGCACCGATCCGGATTGACCTGTTCGATGACGAAATTGAGACCCTGAAATTTTTTGATCCGGAAACCCAGCGTACTACGCAAACTCTAGAACAATTTACGGTATTACCCGCACAAGAATTTCCCCTTAAGGAAGGTCGTGCTACTTTCCGTGACCGTTATTCAGAATTTTTCCCGACAGCTAATCCAAAGAAAAATCCAATTTATCAGGATGTGATGGATGGCATTGCTTCACCTGGAATTGAGTTCTACCTGCCTTTATTCTTTAGTCATGAAGCGATGCAAGGGCAAAGTACCTTGATTTCGTATTTACCAAAGAATGGCATTGTCATTACAGATAAGGCATTGGAGCAGAGTTTAGAACAGTTCTGGCAGGACGTAACTCGCCGTTATGAAGATCGCCGCCATAATATTGATCAGCCGATTCTGCCGCCTGAAGCACTGTTCTGTCCGACCAATCAGCTTTTAGAACAGCTAAATCAGTTTAGTCGCATCATTGCGGCACAAGAAGCTTTTGATGAGAAAGCCGGCGTGATTAATCTGGATACCCAGTTACCACCACGCTTGCCTGTTGATCCAAAACGTGAAAAGCCCTTTACCGAAGTCAAAAAATATATCGATGCAGCTAATCATCCTGTTCTACTCGTGGCTGAAAGTGCAGGTCGCCGAGAAACACTAAAAGATGCACTGCGTCCAAGTCTGGGGGATATCCCGACCGTCGAGAATTTTGATGCCTTTGTCGCATCATTACATGCGATTGCCATTACCAGCGCACCTTTAGAGCGTGGTCTGGTCTTGACGGATCGCATCAGTGTGATCTCGGAAAACCAGCTCTATGAACATCGCGTGGTGCAGCGCCGTCGCAAGCGTCAACAGGAAGTCTCCGAAGAATTCCTGATCCGCAGTCTGACTGAGCTGACCATTGGTGCGCCAGTCGTACATATTGATTATGGTGTAGGACGTTATGCCGGCCTGATTACCCTGAGCATTGACGATCAGGATCATGAATTCCTGCAGCTGGATTATGCTGATGATGCCAAGGTTTATGTACCCGTGACCAACCTGCATCTGATCAGCCGTTATAGTGGTGGTGATCCTGATCTGGCACCACTACATAAGCTCGGAACAGATGCCTGGAGCAAAGCAAAACGTAAGGCACTGGAACAGATTCACGATGTCGCAGCCGAATTACTAGATATACAGGCACGACGTTCATCCAAGCCCGGAATCAGTTTTGAGCTGGATCAAAGCCTGTATATGCAGTTTGCCAGCGGTTTTGCCTATGAAGAAACGTTAGATCAAGCCAATGCCATTGAAGCAACTTTATATGACATGCAGCAGGCCAAACCAATGGATCGTCTGGTTTGTGGTGATGTGGGCTTTGGGAAAACTGAGGTCGCAATGCGTGCTGCTTTTGTGGCGGTGCAGAATAACCGTCAAGTCGCAGTTCTGGTCCCAACCACTTTGTTAGCACAACAGCACTATGAATCCTTTAAAGACCGCTTTGCGGACTGGCCAGTACGCATTGAAGTGTTGTCACGTTTCGGTTCTTCTAAGGCACATACTAAAACGATTGATGACCTGGCAGAAGGCAAAGTGGATATTGTGATTGGTACGCATAAAATTTTGCAGGAAAATGTCCAATTCAACAATCTTGGCCTGATGATTGTCGATGAAGAACACCGTTTCGGGGTGCGGGACAAAGAACGTATTAAGGCGCTACGTGCTGATGTAGATATGTTGACCCTGACCGCAACACCAATTCCCCGTACCCTAAATATGGCTTTTAGTGGTATGCGTGATCTTTCAATAATCGCGACACCACCAGCACGCCGTCTGGCAGTAAAAACCTTTGTGCAGGAACAGACCAATGACACCATTAAAGAAGCGATTCTGCGTGAATTGCTGCGTGGTGGTCAGGTTTATTTCCTGCATAATGAAGTGGATACCATTGATCGCGCCGCAGAAAATTTGCGTGAATTGGTCCCAGAAGCGCGTGTCATTGTTGCCCATGGGCAAATGCGTGAACGTGAACTGGAGCAGGTCATGCAGCAGTTCTATCACAAGGAATACAATGTTCTGGTGTGCTCGACTATTATTGAAACCGGGATCGATGTGCCGAGTGCCAATACCATCATTATTGAACGTGCGGATAAGCTCGGTCTGGCCCAGTTGCACCAGTTGCGGGGGCGTGTTGGTCGTTCCCATCACCAGGCGTATGCTTATCTCTTGGTTCCATCGATAAAAGGTTTAAAGGGCGATGCTGAAAAACGCCTAGATGCGATTCAACGGGCTTCAAATCTGGGCGCGGGTTTTATGCTGGCAACCGAAGATCTGGAAATCCGGGGTGCAGGTGAACTCTTGGGTGAACAGCAAAGTGGTTCGATGCAGGCGATAGGTTATAGCCTGTATATGGAAATGCTGGAAAAAGCCACCAAAGCCATTCAAAAAGGTAAAACGCCGAATTTTGATACGCCACTGTCTTTAACTGCGGAAATCAACCTGCATATGCCAGCCCTGATTCCAGACGATTATCTGGGTGATGTACATCAGCGCTTGCTGTTCTACAAACGCATCAGTAATACTGATACTCAGGAAAAACTCGATAATATCCGTATGGAACTGATTGACCGTTTTGGCATTCCGCCGCAACCGGTGAAACAATTATTTGCTGTGCATCAGCTACGTCTTAAAGCCGAGCAATTGGGCATCACTAAAATTGACATTGGTGGGCAGGGTGGCCATATCGAGTTTGCGCCAGATACGCCAGTTCAGGCTATGAGTATTATCCAGATGATGCAGAAACATCCGACATATTTCAGGATGGAAGGCGGCCAGCGATTAAAAGTGATGGTGATGCTGGAAGATTATCAAAAACGAATCCAGTTCATCAGCGATTTACTGGATAGCCTATTAAAAGAGCTAAATTAATATTTTTAGATTTCATGGAATATGAATATTCACGCTATATTTCATTTTTATAAATATAGTGTGAATATCAGCTTGTTTTCATATGAAATTATTTAAGCTAATAGTTTGCCGTTTTGTCCTTCACAATTCATACAAAATTGCCCTAAAGCGCCCGCTTACAATACTCAGTCGCAATTGTATATGGTAGTATTAGCCATCATTCTAATTTTGCATCATTTATAAAGATATGTTTAGTTTGCATCCACAACTTGCTCAAGATACGTTTTTTGTAGGCGACTTTCCTTTATCAACATGTCGTTTGATGAATGATATGCAATTTCCATGGTTGATTCTGGTTCCGCGTGTACCAGGCATTACCGAATTATATGAATTGAGCCAAGCTGACCAAGAACAGTTTTTACGTGAATCAAGCTGGTTATCTAGCCAGTTAGCGCGTGTATTCCGTGCCGATAAAATGAATGTCGCAGCTTTGGGCAATATGGTGCCACAACTGCATTTTCATCATGTGGTGCGTTATCAAAATGATGTAGCATGGCCTAAGCCGGTATGGGGTACTCCAGCAGTTCCTTATAGCAGTGAAGTATTGGCACATATGCGTCAAACCTTGATGCTGGCTTTACGCGGTCAAGGGGATATGCCATTTGACTGGCGTATGGACTAAGCGTTGACATACATTTTATGGTCCATTCAGGATTCTGGACTTTAAGAGAGTAATTGAGTGCAATTAGACGACTGGATTCATCAGGAACCGAAACAGTTTGAATATTTCCATCGGATGATGGGATATATCATGCTGTCTCTGGTTCTGATCGTCTATCACTATACGGAGCCGGATACCAATTACCAGATTTTCGTTCCGTTGTTTCTGGCACTGGTCTTGGTGATCACACCGAAATTATCCCGGTGGATGATTTATAAATACGACTATAATTTAAAACGTAATTTCTTCTTTGTTCTAGATGTGATTATCGTATCGGTTGTACTTGCAGCTGTGCATCTGGATCTGGTGTTGTCCCTGCTGGCAGTGGTCACATTGCTGTATACTGCCATTAATAACAAGATTTCATTCATGATGGTGTCACTGGCTGGCCTGATTGGCACGATGATCTTTTATCTGTCTACCATTGGCATTTTTGGATTTACCAGCTATTTCAGTCCAACCAGTACCGAACTCACCGTACTAGGTTTCATCTGTCTGATTACTTATTTTGGTGTTGGAAATTTCTATCAAAGCGGTCGTATGCAATATATGACCCAAAAGAAAAACCATTATTTCGACCAGATGAACCGTTATATGGAATTCGCCAATCAGCTCAGCCGTTATGCGCCAGTACAATTATGGCAATCCATCATGAAAGGCGAATCTGAAGCTAAGATCGAATACAAACGTAAAAAACTCACGATTTTCTTTTCGGATATTCAGGGATTTACAGAGCTTTCTGAAACTCTGATTCCGGATGACTTGGCTTTCCTGCTGAATGACTATTTAAGTCATATGACTGAAATCGCTAAGAAATATGAAGCAACAGTCGATAAGTTTATGGGTGATGCCATCCTGATCTTCTTTGGCGATCCGCATTCAGATGGCGTAGAGCAGGATGCTAAAAACTGTCTGGAAATGGCAATTTCAATGCGTCAGCAAATGAAATTGTTACGCGAACGCTGGATCAGAATGGGTTATCCGCCATTACATATCCGTATGGGGATTTCAACCGGTTATTGCCACGTGGGGAACTATGGCGCCAATCACCGTATGGCCTATACGATTGTTGGTCGTGATGCCAATCTGGCTGCACGCTTACAAAGTGCTGCGGAAGTTGATGAAATCCTGATTTCTGAAGATACCCATAACCTGATCAAAAATGACTATCTATGTGCACCTAAAGAGCCAATTTTCCTAAAAGGGATCAAGGCGCCGGTTCGCACTTGGCAAGTGATGGAAAAATATGCCTTCCAGAAAGTTGAATATCAGCGCTGGTTTGATTATGAATATAAAGGTTTCCATTTACTGTTAAATCTGGATGAAGTGCAAAACTATGATTATCCAGAGTTATTGCATGTACTGGAGAAAATGATTAAACGCATTCAAACCCAGCAGCAACTGACCAACTCTCAAGGAATTGTGAAATTAAAACTTGAAGATGAAGTGATTGAGCCTTTATCTACTGATGAAGCATTTCGAGCAGCTGAACGATCAAAAGTCATCTAATTTTTATGATTTAAATAAATAATAAAGACCATAAAAAACCACGCCTAAGCGTGGTTTTTTGATTTTGAATCTTAATGATTTTCTGAAGCATGGTTGATGGTGTATTTTGGAATTTCAACTTCCAGATCTTCATCTACAATCTTCACTTGGCAAGACAGACGAGAGTCGGGTTCTAAACCCCAAGCACGATCGAGCAAGTCAGCTTCGACATCATTCATGTCTTCAAGGCTGTCGAAACCGCGACGGACAATTACGTGGCAAGTGGTACATGCACATGACATATCACACGCATGTTCAATCTTGATTCCGTTTTTCAGCATGCTTTCACATAGATTGGCATCTTGTTCAACTTCAAACTCAGCGCCTTCAGGGCAAATTTGCGCATGTGGAAGAACTTTAATACGTGGCATAGTCTTTACCTTAAATTAGTTTGAGTTTGACCAATCGTCGAGTTTAGTGCCTTTAAGGGCAGCATCAATATGTTGATTCATGCGCAGAGCAGCAAATGCATCACTATGTATTTTAAGCTGTTCTACTGCAGATTCAATGGCTTTGATATCTGTACCTTGTAGCTCGGACTCAAGTCGTGCTTGCGCAACAGTCAGTTCTGCCAATTGCTGTTCATTCATCAATTGAGCATCTACTTTCAGTGCCTGAACCAGTGCTTCAAGTTCACGTTGTGCTTCCACCTTGGTTTCCTGCAGATGACGAAGATTTTTATCTTCTTCAGCAAACTGATAACCTTCTAACAGCAGACGTTCAGTATCTTCACTCGACAGACCATAAGATGGTTTGATATCGATTTGTGCAGTCACACCTGAAGTCATTTCTTTGGCAGAAACGGTTAACAGGCCATCTGCATCCACTTGGAAAGTCACTTCAATGCGTGCTTGACCTGCAGTCATTGGAGGAATACCATGCAGTACAAAACGGCCTAAGCTACGACAATGTTCTACCAGATCACGTTCACCTTGAACTACATGGATCAACATCGCGGTCTGACCATCTTGATAGGTGGTAAATTCTTGACGGCGTGCCACAGGAATCGCAGTATTACGTGAAATCAGACGTTCTACCAGACCACCCATGGTTTCAAGACCCAGAGACAATGGTGTTACGTCTAATAATAATGAACCGTCGGTTGAATTACCAATCAATTGATTCGCAGTAATCGAGGCACCAATTGCAACTACTTCATCTGGATTGATGGTACATAGAGGTTCTTGGTTGAACACTTCACGCACTGCTTTCTGAACGGCATAGGAGCGGGTAGAACCACCTACCAGAACCACGTTTTGAATATCATCCAGTTCCAGTTTGGCATCACGCATGACACGCTTACATACACTGATGGTTTTATCCAAGGCAACCTTGATGATTTCTTCAAAGGTTGGACGATCTAAAGTCAGGCTTTGGTCAAGCAGCTTTAATTCAACTGAGTCAGCATCAGATAATGCTTCTTTAGCTTTACGCGCAGCAGTAATGAAATGCGCATATTCAGCATCATCTAGGGTTTCGATATTAAGCTGTTTTTTAGCCCATTTTAAAATCAGACGATCCAGGTCATCACCACCCAGGGCAGTATGGCCGCCAGTCGCTAATACTTCGAACACACCTTGAGAGAAACGCAGAATTGAAACGTCAAAGGTACCGCCACCCAGGTCATAAATCACATAGTTGCGATCTGTGCTCAAGTTGGTTTCCTGATCCAATCCATAAGCTACCGCAGCAGCCGTTGGTTCATTCAGTAAACGCAGAACGTTTAAACCAGCCAGTTGCGCAGCATCGCGTGTTGCCTGACGCTGTGCTTCATCGAAATATGCAGGAACCGTAATCACGGTACCATTAATCTCATTTTTTAAGCTGGCTTCAGCACGTTCTTTAAGCTGCTTTAAAATTTCCGCAGAAATCTCAACTGGCGTTTTACGGCCTTGCGCAGTTTCAAATGCCGGCATTTCATTCGCTTCGCCCACCAAGGCATAAGGATGCTGGAATTTAATATCTGCTTGGGAGCGACCCATAAAACGTTTTACGGATACAATCGTATTTTTAGGATCGGTGGTAATAAAAGGTTTGGCATCATCGCCATATTCAGTGCTTTGTGCTGCATAATGAACGATAGAAGGAAGTAACACACGACCTTGTTCATCTTTGAGTACTTTGGCTTGACCTGAAAGAACCGTGGCAACCAAAGAGTGGGTGGTGCCTAAATCGATACCAATCGCAATGCGGTGTTCATGTGGTGCACTTGATTGACCTGGTTCTGCAATCTGCAAGAGAGCCATAGTGTTACATCCTTTGCACGTTAAAATTAAATAGAAAAATTAAAATTCATCATCAAGATCAAAGCTGTCATCATCCAGGAAACGGTCTTCCGCTTTGTCGATGTCCGCCATGACTTTAACAAAGAAACGCAGTTTACGCACGGTATCGCGAGCTTCACCCCAGTCTTCATCTTCATAGTCGATTTTGAACTCACGAACCAGACCATCAATCCATTGCTGAACTTCAACTTTCAGAGAAGAAAGATCTTCAGCAGATGAGGCTTCATCTAATTGCTCGCGAATTTCCAGCGCATCCTGAAGAAATTCAAAATCGCTAATAGACTGATCCAGATGATAGTCCTGTTTTTTTAAAGACAGTAAATAAGCTGCACGGCTATCAACCGCTGACAAAGCCTTGAATGCTTGGTTGATCTCGCTTGATTTAATCAAAGCCTGATCTTTATCTTCAGCTTTATCGGGGTGATATTGTTGCTGCAACTTTAAAAATTCTGCTTTTAAAGTGGCTAAATCAATATCGAGTGCTACAGGAAGATTGAACAACTCAAAATGATTCATGGGAGATAGAGTCCGCGATTAATATGCAAAAATGATTAAGCTTGATTACAATTAAAATAACTGCCTAAATGCAATTAAAACAGTGTATTTCACACTGTTTTAATGCTGAAAAAAGAGAATAATTGTTGCAATCAGACAGTGAATGACTCACCACAACCACATTCGCCTTTTTTATTTGGGTTATTAAATTCGAAGCCTTCGTTCAAGCCATTTTTCACGTAGTCCATTTCTAGACCTTCGAGATAAACCAGACTTTTTGGGTCTACGAAAACTTTAACACCAAACTGTTCAAAGACCTGGTCATGAGTATCGACTTCGTCGACAAACTCAAGAACATAAGCAAGACCAGAACAGCCTGAAGTTTTCACACCAACACGAATGCCTTCACCCTTACCGCGACTTTTGAGGTAATTGCTAATATGAGTTGCTGCATTTTCAGTTAAGTGGATCATGAAAACTCCGTGAATCTTTCTTCAAAAAACGAATGATTAAGCTTTAGACTTCTTGTTACGGTAGTCTTCAACAGCCGCTTTAATTGCATCTTCAGCCAATACAGAGCAGTGCACTTTTACTGGTGGAAGAGCCAATTCATTTGCGATATCAATGTTTTTGATCGCTTGTGCTTGGTCTAGGGTTTTACCTTTTAACCATTCAGTCACTAATGAACTTGATGCAATTGCAGAACCGCAACCATAAGTTTTAAAACGTGCTTCTTCAATCACGCCTTCATCATTAACCTGGATCTGTAAACGCATTACGTCACCACAAGCAGGTGCACCGACCATACCAGTACCAACGTTTTCTGCATTTTTGTCTAAAACACCAACGTTACGTGGGTTTTCGTAATGATCAATTACTTTTTCGCTATAAGCCATGTTGCTTCTCCAAAACTCGGGGTCAGCCTTAATATAAATATGGGGATTAAAATTTTTTTATCAATGAGATAGCGGTATAAATACAACTATCTCAAAGTCAAAAATTAGTGCTCAGCCCATTCAACTGTAGAAAGGTCGATACCTTCTTTGTACATATCCCAAAGCGGAGAAAGTTCACGTAATTTCTCAACAGCAGCTTTAGTGATATTTAAAACGTGATCGATATCTTCTTCAGTGGTGTACTTACCGAAGCTGAAGCGGATCGAACTGTGTGCAAGCTCATCAGAAAGACCTAATGCACGAAGTACATAAGATGGTTCAAGTGTTGCAGATGTACATGCTGAACCTGAAGATACCGCTGCATCTTTCAGTGCCATCATCAATGATTCACCTTCAACAAAGTTGAAACTTACGTTTAAGTAGTTTGCAACGTTTTGAGTTGGGTGACCGTTCAGGAATACCTGTTCAAGACCTTGTAAGCCATTCCAAAGCTTGTCACGAAGTACACGTAAACGAGTTTGTTCAGACTGTAAATTTTTACCTGCAAGTTCAAATGCTTCACCCATACCAACGATCTGGTGAGTTGCAAGAGTACCTGAACGCATACCACGTTCATGACCGCCACCATGCATTTGTGCTTTTAGACGTACACGTGGTGAACGACGTACGAACAGGGCACCAATACCTTTGGGACCATAGATTTTATGTGCAGAGAAGCTCATCAAATCGACTTTTAATTGAGAAAGATCGATTTCAACTTTACCCGCAGCCTGTGCAGCATCAACGTGGAAGAAAATCTTTTTCGCACGGGTGATTTCACCAATCGCAGCAACATCAGTTGTCGTGCCGATTTCGTTGTTTACCATCATCAGGGAAACAAGAATGGTATCCGGACGAATCGCTGCTTCAACCATTTCTGGGGTAATTAAGCCAGTTTTTGGTTGCGGCTCAAGATAAGTAATCTCAAAACCTTCAGACTCTAGCTCACGACATGTATCCAAAATTGCTTTATGTTCAATTTTAGAAGTAATGATGTGTTTGCCTTTAGATGCATAGAATTGAGCTACACCTTTCAATGCAAGGTTGTCAGATTCAGTTGCACCTGAAGTCCATACGATTTCACGCGGATCAGCTTTTACTAAATTCGCCACTTGTTCACGGGCGTATTCAACTTTTTCTTCCGCTTGCCAGCCATAAGCATGTGAACGAGATGCTGCATTACCGAAGGTGCCTTCGAAAGTTAAGCATTCCATCATACGTTCTGCAACTTGAGGATCTACCGGAGTTGTTGCTGCATAGTCAAGATAAATCGGACGTTTCATGTCAAATACCTGTAACCGATAAAAGGGCTGAATCAATGTTTGCTGAATTTTGGCGTAATGACACAGTTTGTACGTTGTCACGGGCTACAAGGTCAGCAAGGGTGATTTTTGCGAGATAATCGGCAATGTGGTGGGAGAGTTCTTGCCATAAATCATGAGTCAAGCACATCGCGCCATTTTGGCAGTTGCCTTTATGGTCACAGCGAGTCGCATCAACTGTTTCGTTTACAGCTTCAATAATTGCTAACACAGTAATTTCATCTGCACTGCGTGCTAAATGGTATCCACCATTGGCACCGCGAATACTCGAAACTAGACCATGACGTTTTAGTTTCGCAAATAACTGCTCGAGATAAGCAACAGAAATAGTTTGACGTGCTGCAATTTCAGCAAGCGTGATCGTTTGTTCAGATGGCTGCAAAGCTAAATCAAGTAGAGCAGTCACTGCGTAGCGACCGCGAGTGGTTAGGCGCATGATTCGATACACATGGTTAGACTAGATGTGTAGATTTTATGAATCCCGACTAAATTAGTCAAGTTATTTTTGTGAATGGCGAGCGTATTTAATTTTCTGAAATTGAAAGAATTACGCGCTGATCCAATTATATACTAATAATCCAATCAAAAGTACTGTGATTATACTAAAGGCCATATTGATCTGCTTTTGACGGTGTTCCATACGTTTAATGCGGTTGCGATACTGTTTAACTTCAACTTGCAGGCTATTAATTTTAGAACGTTGATCTTCAATTTTCTTTAATAAAGGCGCAATACGTTTTCTTGATGAAACAATATCGGTCTCATCTGCTGGTGGTTCAGATAACCAGTGTTTCCAGTCGGACAATACTTTAGGTAAGGCAAATAAAGTCAGTAAATCCCGGAACTCGTCTTTTAAAACCTGATTGCCGTCAATACGCATCGCACGAATGCTTCTGCGATTGCCAAAGATAAAAATTTTAATCAGATCCATTAAAGTGGTACGAACATCCAGATCAATAACTCTGCCTGGTGCTTTATAGTCAAATAACAGCCCGTCTTTGGTAAACTGAACATAGAAATCAAAATATGGAATATAACTATTGATTTTTATTGTGATATTCTCATCTACAAACTTCTTCGCCTGAAGTGCAACAACACGGTCATGTTTGAGAATAAACGTGAATATTGTTTCTAAAACGATCAAAGTCATCGTAAGCAACAAATGTGGTTGATTTTGACTTTGTTGCGATTCACTCATATATACAACCAATCCTTACCTGAAAATTAAAATGAAAAAGCATCCTGCTGAGTAAAAGATTTCAGGGTTAAATCAAATTAGACTTGAAATAAAGTGCTTTGTAGAACAGTTTAGCAAATCTATCAAGCCCTAAATTTGCTATTATGCGGTGATTTTGTAGATAATTTTATGATATTTGCATAGAGAATAAGCAGGAGTCGTGTACATGGATAAAACAAAAACGACACAAGATACAGATCAGGAATTGATTGAAAAACCAGTGAAGAGTAAGTCAAAGTCTGCTTCCGAGCGACGTTCGATGCTGGACTTTCGCAAATATACCAAGCAGATCTGGTTAGCTGGCCTTGGGGCATTTTCCCGGGCGGAGGAAGAAGGCAATAAACTGTTTGACTCGCTGGTCAAGGTCGGAGAAGAGCTGGAATCCAAAACAGTCGATATTGCAGATCAAACTGTGGAAAAAGTCTCCGAAAAAGCACGTGAATCTGTGACAGATACCAAAGATAAGGTTGAAAAATTGATCGACAACTCTGTTCATCATTCCTTGAATCGTATAGGATTAGTAACACTGAAGGATGTACAACATCTGGAGCGTTTAATTCTTCAGTTGCATGCCAAGGTTGATGAATTGACCTTGCAGCAAGAAAAAATACAGAAAGAATTATCGGAAAAAATACACACAAAATGACTTTCTTCATAATTCAATGTTTTTTTCGCATATATTTTGAAAAAAAAGAGGTTTATAAGTATTGCGTTTATACCTAAAGCATTGCTATAAAGGCGTTATGGTAGTTTAAACAAATTCTTGGACCTTAAATAAACGATATTAAGAGGACGTAGTTTTCATGAATAAATCAGAATTAATTGATGCAATTGCAGAGAAAGGGGGATTATCTAAGGCTGACGCAGGTAAAGCTTTAGATGCTACAATTGCTTCTGTTACTGAAGCTTTAAAAGCGGGTGATACAGTAACTCTAGTTGGTTTCGGTACTTTCGGCGTTAAAGAGCGTGCTGCACGTACTGGCCGTAACCCACAAACTGGGGCTACTCTTGAAATTAAAGCAAGCAAAGTACCTAGCTTCAAAGCAGGTAAAGGCTTAAAAGACGCTGTTGCTTAAGCTGCTTCAATCCTAAAACGCGCCTTCTTTGGCGCGTTTTTTATTGATAGATTTAATTGTTTTGATTAACACATTCATTCAATGGGTTTTTTCGGTTAAAATCCTCTGCAAATAAAATATTGGAATACTTATGGAATCTTTTCGTAAAGTTATTAAGGGTTGGTTGGGCAAGGTCTTGCTCGTTCTGTTTTTAACCCCTTTAGCGCTTGTAGGTATTGAAGGATATTTTAGCGGCGGGAATTCTGATGCAGCAAAATCAGTCAATGGAACTGATATCTCTAAACAAGAATTAGAGTCACTGACAAAATCATTCAAACAACAATACTTAAGTTATGCCAATGGTGATGAAACCTTATTAAATCAAAGCTTCATCGATCAAAAAGCGATGGATACCCTAATTGCGCGTACCTTGCTTTTGCAACAGGCAGAAAAACTGGGAATTAGCCTGAGTGACCAGCAGATCGCACAAATGATTTCACAGCAGCCTTCTTTCCAGGAGAATGGCAAATTTTCCAATGCTTTATATGAAAATTATCTGAAATCAATTGGCATGACCAACAATGCTTTAGTAGAAAGTTTACGTAAAGACCATGCACTGAAAATGCTGTCTTCTACTTTTATGGATTATCCACTGGTCAGTCCGGTAGAAATGCAGCAAATTGCAGATCTGCAAACTGAACAGCGTCATATTCATATCGCTAGCGTGAATCTGGACAGCTATAAAAAAGCAGTAAAAGTATCAGAAGCTGATATTGCAACATATTATGAAAAGCACAAATCCCAGTTCAAGCAACCAACTAGCGTTGATGTGGATTATGTGGTGATCAAGGCAAGCAATATTGATACTGCCAATGTAGCGGTTAGTGATGCAGAATTGCAGGAAGCCTATAATAAATTTGTGGCTGACCAGAAGCAGAATGTGAAACCAGAGGTTAAACATATTCTGGTGACTGCTGATAGTCGTAGCGATGCTGAAGCCAAAAAACTGGCAAACGAAATTGCAGCTAAAATCAAAGCCGGTACCACTTTTACACAAGCAGCAGCTCAATACTCTGAAGATCCTGAATCTAAATCTAAAGGCGGTGCTATTGCTGTGTATGAAAAAGGCGTGTTCGGTACTACTTTTGATCAGACTGTTGCATCTTTAAAATCTGGTCAAGTTTCAGCGCCTGTTAAAACAGATTATGGCTACCATATTATTTCAGTCCAATTGCCTGACGTGGCAGTTCCATCTTTTGAATCTCAAAAAGCACGTTTATCTGAAGAAGTATTGGCAGCAAAAAAATCTAATGCATTCTCTGATACGGTAAACAGTCTGAATGACATGGTCGTAAGTGCGGACTCGCTGGATGTTGTTGCTCAGGAAGTGAAGGGTGTTCAGGTCCAGAAAGCAAATGGTGTGACCCTTGCGACACGTGATCCATTGCTAAGTAATGCAGCTGTCAAAGCTAAACTATTTAATGATGACGTGAAAAATGGCGACCGTAATGCATCGTCAAGCATTCAGTTAGCCAATGGTGATGTGGCTTGGGTAAAAGTTCGCAATTATCATGCAGCGGGTGAGCAGACACTGGCAGAAGCTAAACCAGCAGTAAAAGCGAAACTGATTCAAGATAAAGCATTTGCTGCGGCTAAAGCTGAAGTGCAAACTGCATTAAATGAGTTTAAAACCAAGCCTGCAGCATCAGTTGCGAAAGGTAAACTGGTATTTGAAGATGCAGGCATCTATACACGCGCAGAAGGTCTGCTTAAGCGTGATGTACAACGTGCAGCATTTAGCGTACCAGCGCCTAAAGCAGGTCACTGGTCAGTAACGACAGCAAATATGCCAAATGAATTGGTTGTTGTGGCAGTTTCTGAAGTGAAGAAAAATCCGATCGATGTTTTAAGTGCAGAGCAACGTAGTGAACTGGTGAAATTATATCAACAGCTTCGTGGTCAACAAGAATTTGATGACTATACGCGTTACTTAAAATCTCACGCAAAAATCAAATAAGATTCGATTGAAAAAAACCAGCCTGAGGGCTGGTTTTTTTATTATTCTGAGTAGTGAAATAAATCATATCGAAAATAAAAAAGAGAGCATATAGCTTTCTTTTAAAATCCGGCTATTTTATTCCGCTCTAAAAATCAGCTCATAACCTGTATATTTTCGGATATTAATCACGCCAGTATCTAGAATCAGATATTGACCTTTAATTCCTTGTAATTTGCCTCGGATCACTGGAGTTTTATCCAGATTGTGAGATTTGATTTTGTCTGGATATTGCTCTACCGGATAAATGAACTCACGCGGTAATTCCTTGTCCAGTACTTCAATATTCTCATTAAACTGCAAATTCTGATTAAACTCTTCACGAATGGTTTGGATTTTTGGTGCAAATTCTTCAATCAGCTGATCGCGAACCTCAATCAGATTTAAAGGTTCCGCTTCGCCTTTGAGTAATTTACGCCAGTCAGTTTTATCTGCGACCTGAGTACCAAACATCACTTCCAGTTTACCGGAAAGACGGCGAGAACCCACTTTCATGATAGGAAGGGCTTGAGTTGCACCTTGATCCAGCCAACGAGTCGGCATTTGATTGATACGGGTAATTCCAACTTTTAAGGCACTGGAATTGGCCAGATAAACAATATGTGGCTGGAAGCAGACATTCTGTGCAAATTCATCTTCCCGGCAGGTACCTAAATGATAATGGCAGGTTTCCGGTTTCATGATGCACATATCACATGAAGCTTTAGTTTTAAAACATTTAAAACAGTGGCCTTGTGAGAATGATTTAGAAGTTTTTTTGCCGCAAGAAACACAATAGATATTTCCTGTCCATTCAATCTCGATTTCCTGACCTAACTGGAATGGAAGGTTAATTTCTGATCCATCTAATATTAATTTATATTCAACATTTGCCCGCTGGGTATTTTGATCAGTTACACTAAGGTCTGTAAGACCGACGTGCATTTTATGGCAAATGCCCTGAAGTTCCATAAAAAATTACTCACTTAAATCATAAGGATGCAGTCATGGCTGAACAGAATGTCATCACTTCAATGCTAGACGATTTCGCTAAGGAACAGTCAATTCATACTGCTATTTGTATCGGGCAAGATTTAACCCAATCTCAATTTCAGCAATCTATTCAATGGCACTATTTTAACGTATCTGAGGTTTTAAATCTGCCTTTTCAACAGCGTTATGACCTGGCAGTAGCGATGCTGGATACTCCTGAAACTTTGGCATTGTCAGAACAGCAGAAGAGTCAAATTCTGGTTAAAATGCGTGATTTATTTGCAAAACGTCTGGTGGTGGTGAGTCGCTTGCAGGATGAAAAACTGCTCAGGTCTTTAGGTCTGACCCAGCTGATTGACAAGACAGTTCATGGGGCAGATTTTGCACTCTGGCAATTCAATATTTTGACTTATAAACATGTGCCAGACTGGTTTAACTCTAAATTCTGGGCTAACCCTGAAAACTGGGATAAATATCGCTGGTAAAACTGGAGGGCTGATAAGGTCTTATATCAGTATTGCAAATATTAACAAAATCCTGCATGGAAAATAGGAGCCAAGACTCTATTCTGTAGAGAAGTCGTATACAGGAATGAGTTATGACCAATCTTAGTAGTATTGTGGAAATGCTGGCCAAGCAAGCCTTGGGAAATAACCAGTCGCAATCCCAGCAGCGTTCATCCCAGCAAGGGGGATTGGCAGATATTCTTGGATCAGTATTGGGTCATATCAATAATGCCAGTCAGCAAAACCAGAATTCAAATCAGCAGCATCAAAACTCACAACAGCAAAACAAGCAAAATGGTCTAGGCGCAATTTTAGGTTCTGTACTCAGTCAGCTCGGAGGTGGGAGCCAATCTTCCGCTCGACCGAATTCTGGACTGGGTGGCAGTTCAACGACAAAGACTTTATTGATTGCTGTCTTGCCCTTGGTCTTGGCCTGGATTCAGAAACAGGGCGGTTTGCAAGGAGCCTTGGACAAACTCAAAGGACAAGGTTTAAATAGCCAGGTCGATGACTGGGTCTCTACTGGCCCGGGTGAAAATGCCAATGTTGATCCGCAGCAGGTACAAAACCTGTTTGATGACCAGGAAGTAGAACAGGTCGCAGAACAGACCCATGTGCCTAAACAGGATGTCTATAGCGCCATTTCTCAGGTCTTGCCGCAGATTATTGATTCACTGACACCACAAGGTGAGCAAACCAGCAAGCAGGAAGCCAATAATGATATTCAGAATGTATTGAATATGGTCTCAGGCTTGTTTAAAAAATAAATCTATCTATCCAATAAAAAATCCCGACTTTTAGCCGGGATTTTTTCTATTGAATTCTTTAAGCTTCTTCCAGATTCAAACTAAAGAGTCGGTTGGATTTACAGATCTTCTTGGCCACATAATGCGATTTTCTAAGACGGATTAAAATAATCTGAGACTGAAATTCCAGTTCGCCAAATTCAGGTTCGACCTGAACATAGTGCAACTGACCATACTCATCCCGAACTCGCGCTTGGGCAGAAAACCCGGGTCGGGCATTACCGCTCGAAATTGTGGCTAAACGGCCTAACAGGTTTACATCATTCTTTTTATATTTAGGTGGAATGACCTGATCCAGACAATGAATCATAAATACGGTAAAGAAAATCGCAATGATCAATGCCGGTAGAATGATGTAATAGGCAGGTAAGAAATGATATTCCTGTGAATAGATCAGAAACTGAAGCAAATAGCCGGCAAAGCTAAAATTCATCAAGAAGAAAAAAACAATCAGGGTTTTGGAAAATTTAACATTTAGCCATTCAACATTCTGAAAGTCATATGGGGAAATGCGTTTCAGGAGTTGACTGGGTTTAAGCTTAAAATAGAAGGCAACTGTTTTTGCCATACCAAGCAGAATGATGAACAATAAACTGAGATGAAATGGCATCAGGTTATAGTCAAGTAAAAACTCAGGCATGGCAAAATCCGTTTTAGCTATTATTCTGAAAGATAAATTCCGCCATCAGAATGCACGGTAATATCAACTTTTTCAAGTGATTGACCTTGGCAAGGTCCAGAAATACATTCACCGCTTTCTACAACGAACAGCGCGCCATGAGTAGAGCATTCAATAAACTCCTGATCACGGTCCAGAAACTGGTTTTCCAGAAATTCCAGTTCTACCTGTAAATGTGGACAAATATTCTGGTAAGCATAAAACGAACCATCACGCTGGGTAATAAAAATTGTATCCCCATTCGGAAGTTCAAAAGAGCGTGCTTCACGCTCTGGAATATCGTCAGTCATGCAAATTTTAAACATTAAGCACATTCCTTAAGAACATCTTTTAATAATGCGGTGTATTCTGAAACCGCCAGTCGTGGCCCAAATTGCGCTACCACTTGACTAGACACCAAAATTGCCAGTTCTGCTGCTGTTTTTAAGCCAAGACCCGCATTAAGTGCATATAAAAAAGCACCCGCGAAAGCATCGCCAGCCCCATTGGCATCCACTGCAGTTACAGCACGGCCCGGCACAGTAAAGGTTTCACCATTATTGGAAATAAGCGCACCCTCAGCTGACATTGTAATGACAACGTATTGACTTAATTCTTTAAGTTTAACCAGAGCGGCTTCGATGGTATCTGTTTCGGTATACATCAATGCTTCTTGCTGGTTGCAGAACAAGAGATCTACACCATCTGCAATCATTTCATCCAGACCGGCACGGGCATATTGCACCATCGCAGGGTCAGAAAGAGTGAATGCGATTTTAACCCCATTGGCTTTGGCAATTTCACGTGCTTGTTTTACGGCCTGACGCGCTGTTTCTGAAGTGGATAGATAGCCTTCGATATAGAGCCATTTAGCGGTTGTTAAAGGCTGGAAATCAATCTGTTCATCTGTCAGTTCAGCAGTAATACCTAAATAGGTATGCATGGTACGTTCAGAATCTGGACTGACCAGAACCATACAGGTGCCGGTTACGCCTTCACTAATCGATTGGGTTGTAGTTTTGATGCCCGCTTCGTTTAAGCCATGCAGATAGATATGACCCAAATCATCATTACCGACACGGCAGGCATAGAATGCAGAGCCGCCCAAAGCTGCAAATGCAACTGTAGTATTGGCTGCTGAACCGCCTGAAGCCTGACCTTTATAAGTTTGAGTTGCTTTTAAGTTTTGATACAGAGTAGCCTGAGCTTCACCATCCGCAAGTTGCATGGTGCCTTTTTGCAAGTGATGTGCAGTTAAAAACTCATCAGAAACTTTAAATTCCTGGTCAATCAGCGCATTGCCAATCGCAAAAAGGTCAACAGTAGACATATCCAAATATCACATTAAAAATGAAAGTGCTAAGTTTACACGATTGCTCGGGTTTGCTGTAGTTCACTGAAACATTTTCAGAATACTTTAAAAAATACTGTAACTTATTCAGCTTGAATCTTTGGTCTAAGAATTGATTTATTTTTAAACGGTAGCGAGTGCAGCCATTGATTTAAAGGTTGGATTTTATTTATAAGATTAGAGTACCAAGCAGTTATACTGGTGCGACATTTGAACAATCATCTAAAACAGTGTGGGTATATGGATATTAAGATTGTAACAGCCGAGCAGCTCCCTGATCAGATTGACACTTTAGCGACACTGGCGCGTAAAGAAGGTTATGACCTGATTGATAAGTTAATTGAAGAATACCGCACTGGAAAAAACTGTTTCAGTCAAAATAATGAATTTCTGGCCTGTGCCTATGATGGCAATAAACTGATTGCCTGTGGCGGCTTAAACCAGCAATGGGGCGATAACGGCATTGAAGAAAGAATTGGCCGGGTACGTCGCTTCTATGTGCATCCAAAATATCGTCAACATGGTGTAGGTAAGCAGCTTCTAGCTTATCTGGAGCAGTTGGCACGACCATTTTATTCAGCACTTTGTTTACAGACCGATACCAAACTGGCCGCCAGTTTCTATCAAAAACAGAACTATGTCTTTGTTGAAAACCACCCGAGTTATAACTATTTCAAGTATATGATCTAGAGATCATTGCCAAACCTGATCATTTAAAAATCAGATGATCAGGTTTACTTAATTCGATCAAAATCCTCGGTTTTCTGCGTGAATAATTCAAACAACTACAGCTATAATGCGAATAATAATTTTTTAATTTAAGCATTAGGAGATCGCATGACTGTAGATGTCACTGAAACCATTTCTCAAACTGTACATCCTGCGTTTCAGTTGGTACGTCAACAACATGTTGAAGCTTTAGACATTTTAGTGTCTGAATATAAGCATAAAGTGACTGGCGCCACCCATTATCATCTGGCGACCAATCATGATGAAAATGTTTTTCTTGTTGCGTTTCGCACTCAGCCAATGGATTCGAAAGGTGAAGCGCACATTCTGGAACATACTGCACTGTGCGGCTCAGAAAAATTCCCGGTACGTGATCCGTTCTTCTTGATGATTCGCCGTTCGCTTAATACTTTTATGAATGCCTTTACAGCGGCAGACTGGACGGCTTATCCATTCGCAACTCAAAATGATAAGGACTTCCAGAACTTATTAGAAGTGTATATGGATGCGGCTTTCGCTGCGAACCTGAATCCGCTGGATTTTGCTCAGGAAGGTATTCGTATTGAACTGGAAAATGGCGAACCGGTATATAAAGGCGTGGTATTTAATGAAATGAAAGGGGCAATGAGCTCACCTTCAGATCAGCTTTATCATACTTTGGCGCATCACTTATTCCCGGACACCACTTATCACTACAACTCAGGCGGCGATCCTAAAGATATTCCAGACCTGACTTATGAAGAGCTGGTGAACTTCTATAAAACGCATTACCATCCAAGTAATGCTGTATTTATGACCTTTGGCAATAAATCTGCTGCTGAGTTACAGGAACAGTTTGAAAATCTAGCGCTGTCTAAATTTGAAAAAGGTGAAACACTTTATTCAACGCCAGAAACCCGTTTAACTGCGCCACTCAATGTAACAGAAACCTATGCAGTTGATGGGGAAGATCTGAAGGACAAGACTTATCACGTATTGTCATGGTTATTGCCAGAAGCGAGTGATATCAAGTTACGTTTAGGCTTGCGTCTCGTAGAAGGGATTTTGCTGGAAGATTCAGCATCTCCCTTACGTCATTACTTGGAAACCTGTGGTTATGCACAGTCAACTGGCCCATTCATGGGCGTAGATGATTCCAACTTTGAAATGACCTTCTACTGCGCGGTTCAAGGTTCAAACCCTGAACATGCTGAAGAATTCAAAAACGGAGTTTTCAAAGTTCTGGAAGAAGTTGCCTCTAAACCTGTTGATCAACAGGCAGTAGATGCGATCCTGCATCAGATCGAATTGCATCAGCGTGAAATCAATGGTGATGGTACACCGTATGGTCTAAGCCTGATTTTAAGCGGCTTAAGCAGTGCAATTCACCATCGTGATCCGGTTGAAGTCTGGGATGTGGACTCTGCAATTGCTTCAGTAAAAGAAGAGTTGCAAGATCCAATGTGGTTGTCGAATCTGATCAAAGAACATCTGTTAAATAACCAGCACCGTGTTCAACTGACTTTAGTTCCAGATGCAACTAAATCTGCCAAAGAAGCGGAAGAAGAAAAAGCACGTCTGGCTGAGATTGGTAAAGCTTTAACTGAAGAGCAAAAAGCAGAGATCAATGCTCAAACTGAAGCGTTAAATATCCGCCAAGATACTCCAGATGATTTGAATCTGTTACCTAAGGTGGGTCTGGAAGATGTGCCTGCGGAATTGCAGATTGTTCAAGGCCAGTTGCGTGAGATTATCTGTAACCGTGTAGATACGCCGTTGAATCTTTATCATGCAGGTACCAATGGGATTTATTACCAACAGGTATTGGTGAAAATTCCAGATGAAGTGGTGCAATCACCGTATTTCAACCTGTTGTCTATTTTAATGGGTGAAGTTGGTGCGGGTGAATATGATTACCTGCAATTCCAGCAACTGCAAACAGCAGTCAGTGGTGGTCTGGGCATGGGCGCTTCATTGCGTTCTAAAGTGGATGACAAAAACAAGATCAGTGCGTGGTTAACTTTAACGACTAAATCTTTGGCTAGCCATCTGGATGCGATCCGTCTGTTAAAAATCGGTTTCGAGCAACTTCGCTTTGATGAAAAAGGCCGTATTATTGAGTTATTACAACAGCGTAAGACTCGCTGGCAATCACGTATTTCCGGTTCGGGTCATAGCTATGCGATGCAAGTGGCATCACGTCAGCATAGCGCTCTAGCCTTGCGTGATTATCATAATACCGGTCTGGGTGCTTTGAACTGGCTGATTAACTTGGTCAATCAGGCTGAAAAAGATACAGCAGCTTATGATGCTATGATTGATGAATTAAAACGCATTCATACAGTCTTGCTACAAGCACCAAAACAATTCCTGTTGGTGTGTGAAGAACAGCAGTCTGAGCGTCTGATTGAAGAAATTCAAAACGTGTGGGACAAACTGGAAGTGAATACTGCACCTGCAGAATTGACTCAGGTTGAAAAAGTTAATCATAGCAATGATGAAGCCTGGTTGATTCAGACTAATGTGCAGTTCTGTGCAGCAGCTTATCCTGCGGTAGAAGTTTCACATCCTGATGCTGCTGCCTTGATGGTATTGGCAGGCTACTTGCGTAATGGTTATCTGCATAGCGCAATCCGTGAGAAAGGCGGTGCTTATGGTGGTGGCGCAAGCTATGACGGAAATGCATGTTCTTTCCGCTTCTATAGTTATCGCGATCCACGCTTAGCAGAGACTTTCCAGGACTTTGATGCAAGTATCCAATGGTTGCTTAACGCACCTCAACAACCGCATCAGCTGGAAGAAGCCATCTTGGGTTTAATTGCCAGTATGGACAAACCGGGGTCACCAGCAGGTGAAGCGATTACTGCCTGTTATGCCTACCTGCATCAACGTACGCCAGCATTCCGTAAACAGCTTCGGGAACGTTTGTTGCATGTCACTTTAGATGATTTGAAACGTGTCGCACAGACTTATCTGGTTGAACAGCAAGCTTCAAAAGCGGTGGTTGCGCCATTTGCCAAACGAGAAACTTTAGAACAACTCGGCTTTACAATTCAGCAAGTTCAATAAATAAAAACAATGAGGATAGAGGATGGCGCTTAATTCTATTAAGCGCTCAACTTTGCAGCTAGGCGTTTTGCTTGGCTGTGCAGTTGGGACGCAAGTTAATGCGGAAGATAAAACTGTAGCGAGTAGTCCGGTGCCGGCAACGGCTGAGGCTTGCTCTGCGGTTGAAACCAATTCAGAACGCTTGGCCTGTTATGATGCGGTATTTAAAATACCGGCCGATAGTAAGCCTGATATTGTTTCTGAACGGCGTGCAGCCATAGAAATTGCGCCCGAACCCGACAACCTCAAAGCGAAAATTGAACAGACCGTTTCCAATATCTATGCTTCTGAAGGATCAAAGCTGACTCCGGCTTTATCCTTGCTGGATAGCCGTTGGGAATTGTCGCCAGAAAGTAAACTGGGTACCTGGAATATCCGTTCCTATCAGCCGATTTATCTGATGCCAGGATTCTGGACTTCCAAGAAAAACGAGTTTCCGCAAAGCGAAAACCCAAATAACACGGTTAAAGAAGACCAGAATTTGACCTCGATTGAAGGGAAATTCCAGTTATCTTTAAAAACCAAGGCGGTTGAAAATATTCTGGGTGATAACGGGGATCTCTGGCTGGGTTATACCCAGTCTTCACGCTGGCAGGTATATAACTCGGAAGAGTCCAGACCATTTCGTGAAACCAATTATGAGCCTGAAGCAAGCCTGATCTTCCGTACCAATTATGATCTGTTTGGTTTGAACTGGCGTATGCTGGGATTGACGCTTAATCACCAGTCTAATGGCCGTTCTGATCCATTATCTCGTAGCTGGAACCGGGTAATGCTGAATCTCGGTTTCGAAAAAGACAACTTCGCCATAATGCTGCGTCCTTGGTATCGTATTGAAGAAGATCGTGCAGATGACAATAATCCCGAGATTAAAAACTATATCGGGCGTGGGGATTTAACTGCATTTTATCGTCATAATGCCCACGATTTTTCCCTGATGTTGCGTCATACACTTAAAGGTGGTGATGATAACCGTGGTGCGGTACAGTTCGACTGGTCATTTCCGATCAGTGGGCGTCTACGCGGTCAATTCCAGCTCTTTGATGGTTATGGTGAAAGTCTGATTGATTATAATCACCGTGCAACTTATGTGGGCTTGGGTGTATCCTTAATGAATTGGTACTAATCTGTTTCATGTAAAAAACCACGCTTATGCGTGGTTTTTTGCTTATGTGAATTCATTTAAATCTTAACCAATCTGAATTTCTGAAGGCGGATGTTTAAGACGGCTCTTTTTCGGTGTTGCAATTAAATAGGCAAGGGTCAAAGGTCCTAGACGACCCGCATACATCATCAGCATCAGAATGATTAAACTCGCTGGTTGCAATTCTCCAGTAACACCACGCGTTAATCCGACCGTACAGGCGGCAGAAACCGCCTCAAACAGTAAATCTAAAAAATCATGATCGGGTTCTAGAATGAGTAAACTCATAAAACCGGTCATGACCAGACCTGCGGTAATACACACAACCGCTAAAGCCTTAAAAGTGGTTTTTTCAGAAATAGAATGATTGAACAAGCGAATTTCATCTTCACGGCGTAGAAAACTGATTACGCTGATCACCACAATAATAAAGGTGCCAACTTTAATTCCACCCGCCGTACTTAAGGAGCCGCCACCAATAAACATTAAAAAAATGGTGACTAGACTTGAGGCATCGCTCATCTGGTCCATGGGCAGACTATAAAAACCCGAAGAGCGGGGAACAGTGGCATGGAACCAGGCATTGAGTGCCTGATCACCTACACTCATCAGCGCTAAAGTCTGTGGATTAGAGGCTTCTAATAGCCAGAGTACAATAAAAGCACTCAGGTTAAGGCCCATAATCGTCGTTAGAATCAGCTTGCTATTCGGGCTAAGCTTGCGCCAGCTTTTATTCTGTTTTACATCCATCAGAACCAGAAAACCGATCCCGCCAATGATATACAGCATGCTGATCGTAAAGGTCACGAAATACTGGCCGGAAAAGCTCATCAAGCTATTGGGGAAAAGGGAAAATCCGCCATTATTAAACGCAGAAACACTATAAAAAGCCGCATAAAACAGTGCTTCACCAAAAGGATAATCTTCCAGCCACGCCAAGGTTAAAATCAGGGTGCCAATCGCTTCGAAAAACAGGGAATATAGGAAAACTGCTTTAATGGTAAAACTGACTTTCTTCAAACTGGTCTGGCCAATAGCTTCCTGTGCCATTACTTGCTGTCTTAAACCAAGTTTAGGTGACAGGCTCATAAAAGCGAGTATGGCAAAGGTCATAAAACCGAGGCCACCACATTGCAGCAGGAACATAATCACGACCTGCCCAAAGGGTGTATAAGCTTCACCTACATTGACCACAGACAGTCCGGTAATTGTCACTGCAGAAGTCGCTGTAAAAATCGCCTCTAACCAGCTGATTTCAGTTTGATGGGCAAAGGGCAGCATCAGTAATAAAGAACCAATAAAAATCAGTCCTAGAAAACCTAAGGCCAGTAGACTCGGTGGACTGAGATTGACAATCCTGTTCTGGTTTAAATTTGAGCTTTTCATATGGTCTTAAAATGCTTGGACAAACGGCGTAGAGGCTCCAGCAATCCTTCCACTACCAGAATGTCACCTTCTTTAAGTAACAGCTCAAGATCTACGATATGCTGTATTTCAGTGCCGCGTTTATGCAAAAGAACTTTAATTTCGGGAACCTGGTTCATTAACTGGCGTAAAGGAGTGTCATGATGATCGGCATGAATCTCAATTTTGACAATATAGTGATCATCTTCAAGTGACATATAACGGCTAACCATCGGATAGCTGAGTGATTGTGCCACACGGACGCCCATATCTTCTTCAGGATGAATAATTTTTTCGACATTCAGATGAGTCAAAATCATATGGTGGGCTTTGGATTTGGCTTTGGCCCAGATTTTCTTTACACCCATATTTTTCAGATGCAGTACACACAGAATACTGGCTTCAATATCTTCACCAATTGCGACTACGACTGCTTCACAGCGCTGGATATCCAGTTCATCTAGAACATGCTCATCGGTTGCATCGGCAATGACCGCATGGGTGAGCTGATCGGAAATATTTTCCACATATTTTTTATCGAGGTCGATTCCAATCACATCATGTTTCAGGCTGATCAGTTGAGTCGCTACTGTTGCACCGAAGCTGCCCAGCCCAATGACTGCAAATAAAGCCATGCATATTTCCCTAAATCTTTTTATTTCAAATCAGTTCATGTCTAAGTACGTATCTTAAAGATTTTTATAGTTTTCAGCTATCTGGCCTTACATAAATACTTCATACATTTTTTCAGCCGGACATAAAAAAACCGCCTCGAAAGGCGGTTTATATTAAACTGATCATTTCAAGAAACGCTGATAACCCAGGTTATTGGTGATTTCTTCATATGGATAAGTGATGCTTTCCAAAGTTTCGATCAAACCATCTGGATTCTGCTGTGCATCTTCTGCCTCCAGACCGACCAGTACGCGACCTTCTGCAGCACCGTGGTTACGGTAATGGAACAGGGTGATGTTATGCGTTGGGCCAAGACGTTCCAGGAACATTAGCAGGGCACCTGGACGTTCCGGGAATTCCACACGGAACAGACGCTCATTTTCAATATCAGCATGACCGCCAATCAGGTAACGGATATGTAGTTTTGCGACTTCGTCATCAGACAGATCATCAACATCGTAGTCGAATTTCAGGTTTTCATAGATTTCCTGACGTTCTTTTTCACCATTTTTCAGGCTGATACCGACAAAGACCTGAGCTGCAGAAGCATCACTTGAACGGTAGTTAAATTCGGTGATGTTACGGCCTTGCAGGGCACGACAGAAACTCAGGAAAGCGCCTTTCTGTTCAGGAATGGTCACGGCAAAGATGGCTTCTTTGCGTTCGCCGAGTTCTGTACGTTCCGCAATATAGCGTAAACGGTCAAAGTTCATGTTGGCACCACAAACAATCGACACGATATTTTTACCTTGAATGCCGTGTTCAGCGACGTATTTTTTAATCCCTGCCAACGCCATTGCACCAGATGGTTCTACAATACTACGGCATTCGTCATAAGTATCTTTAATTGCTGCACAGACTTCATCGGTATTGACCAGCACGACTTCTGGTTCAACGATTGGGCCAGAGTTATCTGATTTTTGCAGGCGGATGACCTCAAAAGGTTTTTCACCAATTTGTGCCACTGCAGTACCATCGGCAAATAAACCGACAGATGGAAGAATCACACGTTCATTGGCTTCTAAGGCCGCTTTTAAGCACGCGGATTCATCATATTCCACAGGAATAACTTTGACATGCGGAGCCACATCTCCCAAGTACGCTGCAACACCGGCAATCAGGCCACCACCACCAACAGCAACGAAGACATATTCCACATCACGCCATTGACGCAAAATTTCATTGGCAATGGTGCCTTGACCGGCCATCACCAGTTCATCGTCATAAGGTGGAATAAAGGTCATGCCATCTTCTTCGGCACGTTGAATGGCATATTTATTGGCAACGTCAAATGAATCACCATGTAATACTACTTCACCCCCTAAACGTTTTACTGCTTGGACTTTAATGTCGGGCGTGGTCTTTGGCATCACAATAATCGCGCGAATACCCAGCTTTTTCCCTGACAGTGCCACGCCTTGTGCATGGTTGCCTGCTGAAGCTGTGATAACGCCATGTTCGAGTTGTGATTTCGGTAATTGACTAATACGGTTATAGGCACCGCGTAGTTTAAATGAAAAGACCGGTTGTAAATCTTCACGTTTAAAGCGAATGTTATTATTTAAGCGTTCGCTAATTCGTGGCGCTGCTTCGAGTGGGGTTTCGATTGCAACATCGTAGACCGTTGCTTGTAAAATTTGTCGAACCAAACGAGACAGCATGTTAATTTTCCATCTAACAGTTTAAAATAAGACTCTATTGTAACAAACCACACGGCTTTGCGGTTTAAAATTACTGCAAAAGTCCAAATTAGTTGAGTGATGTCATGAGTCTATATGCAACCCAAGATGAGAAAAAACAAGCTGCAGCCAAAGCGGCTTTAAAACACTTACCAAAAGGGGGCATTTTAGGCGTAGGTACAGGTAGTACCGTTAACTTTTTAATTGACCTTTTACCAGAACTGCAATTGGAAGCTGCTGTTGCAAGTTCTGAAGCGACTGCACAGCGTCTGAAAAAATTAGGCATTGAAGTGGTTGATATGAATAGCGTGGGCGGTTTAGATGCCTATGTCGATGGTGCTGATGAAATTGACCGTCATATGCACATGATCAAAGGTGGTGGTGCTGCGCTTACACGTGAAAAAATCGTGGCGTCGATTGCGAAAAAATTCGTATGTATCGTGGATGATTCGAAATGGGTAGAGCAGTTGGGTCGTGATTTCCCATTACCTGTTGAAGTGATTCCAATGGCACGTTCAGCAGTCGCACGTAAGTTGGTGGCATTAGGTGGTGATCCTGCTTACCGTGAAGGTGTAGTGACTGATAATGGAAATGTTATTTTGGATGTGCATAACCTGAATATTCTGAATGCGCTTGAGCTGGAAAAAACCATTAATGACATTCCAGGCGTCGTATGTAACGGTATTTTTGCGATCAACAAGGCGGATATTGCGATTGTTGCGACCAATAACGGCATTGAAGAACGTACTGCGGTTTAATTTTAACTCATTGAAGAGCTAATCTCCCCAAACCCCTCTTTAAAAAAGAGGGGCTTTCTCCCTCCTTTGAAAAGGTGAGCAGCACTGCTGCGCAAGGAGGAGGATTTAAATAACGATTAAATATAAAAAATGACCCTAAACGACCTACCTGAAATTCAAATTACTCGAAATGTTCGCTCAACACGTCTCAGACTGCGTGTAGAAGGTGATCAAATCCGTTTAACCGCACCTGTATTTTGTAGCAAAAAACAGATTCAGAATTTTATTGATCAAGCTGAAAGCTGGCTACTGAAAACATGGAAATTGCAGCAGGAAAAAAATCAAAGTATTGATAGATCTTTACCAGCAGAATTGCAGCTTTTCGATCAGGCTCAGCCAATCCAGATCGTGTATCAAAGTCAAAAGCAGAACTTTGTTTTTGATGCTAAATTATTACAGCTATCGATCAGTGACCGTCATCCTGAAACCTATTTAAAAGCCTTTGCCATTTCTTATGCTAAAGAACAGTTGCCTGTTTATCTGGACAAAGTAAGCCAAGAAACAGGATTATCATTTAACATTTGTAATGTTCGCCAACCGACAACACGATGGGGCAGTTGTTCTGCCAAACATGACATCATGCTAAATAGTGGCATCATTCTGTTTCCTGAAAATATCGTGCGTTATTTATGTGTGCATGAATTAGCCCATACCCGGCATTTTGACCATAGTCCTCGTTTCTGGGCGGAAGTGGCAAAGCATGATCCAAACTATTTAACTCACCGCAAAATTCTGAAAAATACTGTCATGCCATATTGGTGGGCAGCTTAAGAATATCTTTAGAGGAACGAAGATAGTATTTACTTACTTCTAAATAGCCTAAGCAAAAGATATAATTCTCTTAAAGTTTTTAAAAACACTCAAAATAGAAGCGTAAATAAAAAACCATCAATCCCTAGTGAAACAGTTTAGAAAACCTCAAGTTCCTGTCATACTACAGCCCATAAAGGAAACATCTAGTTTGAGGTAATCATCGTGATTTCAGTGGGTATTGTGGGTGGTACAGGTTATACAGGCGTTGAACTTTTACGTCTATTACTGCGACATCCGAATGTAGAAGTTAAAGCACTGACATCACGTACTGAAGCAGGCCGTCGTGTTGACGATATGTTCCCGAGTCTGCGTGGACATACGGATCTTCAATTTTCTGACCTTAGCCTTGATCTTTTAAAATCATGTGATGTGGTATTTTTCGCGACACCACATGGCGTTGCCATGAAACATGCTGAAGAACTTATTGCAGCTAATACCAAGGTAATTGACCTTGCAGCGGATTTCCGTTTGCAAAATCTGGAACAATTCGCAAAATGGTATGGCATGGAACATGCTTGCCCAGAAGTATTAAAAGATTCTGTTTATGGTCTGTCTGAACTTAATCGTGAACAGATCAAACAGGCGAGTGTGATTGGTAATCCGGGCTGTTATCCAACGACAGTTCAGCTTGGTCTGGCACCCGTATTGAAATCAAACGAAGCCTTGGTAAAACCAGAAAGCATTATTATCGATGCGAAATCAGGCGTATCAGGTGCAGGTCGTAAAGCAAGCCTGGGCATGATCTATTCTGAAAATGCTGATAATTTTAAGGCTTATGGCGTTGCAGGCCATCGTCACCATCCTGAAATCGTAGAAGCATTGGAAAACATTTCAGGTCAAAAAGGCGTATTTGACCATATCCTGTTTGTGCCGCATCTGGTGCCGATGATTCGTGGCATGTTATCAACGATTTATATCGACTTGACTGAAGCAGGCCAGGAAGCTGACTTGCAGTCACTGTACGAGCAATTCTATGCCAATGAACAGTTTGTTGATGTGATGCCAGCAGGCAGTTCGCCAGAAACCCGTTCGGTGCGTGGTGCTAACCAGTTGCGTATCGCACTGTATAAGCCACAACCAACCAAACTGGTGATTCTGGTGGCCCAGGACAATCTGGTCAAAGGTGCAGCTGGTCAGGCAGTACAAAACATGAATCTGATGTTTGGCTTTGCAGAAAATGCAGGCTTGAATAATATTGGTTTATTACCATAAAAAACGTATTAGAACTTCACACACATTTAGATTTGGATTTAAATGTGTGTCTTGAACAAAGTATACAGAGATCAAAATGCCGAATAATGAGTCAAACATGACGATCCAGGAACCCTCTACAAAGAAACCATTGATGAAAGGCAATACACCTTTGGTAATCGGTGCTGCTGTGTTGATTCTGGGTAGTGGCTTGCTGGGCTATACGGTCGGGCATCGGCAAGGTTTGACTGCGGTGGGTTTTGAGGCGGATGCGGAACAACTGGTTGAAGTAGTACAAAAACAGAAAACCAGTTTGGAAACACTGAATAAATCTCTGAATACAGCGGTACAAGAACGTGATCTGGCCGTTAGTAATGCCAATGATCTTTATCTTGCAGCAAATAAGGCGCGTGATGCCCAGGAGCAGGCTGAAAGCGTTGGTACGATCTACCGCGAGATTTTGCGTCAACGCGGTGGTTTAGCATTAACAGTTCAACATCTGGGGATCAAAGCTTTACCTGATAATACCTTTGAATACCAGATTGATCTGGTTCAGGTCAGTCCGGGCAAAAATCGCGCCTCTGGTACAGTGGAACTGCGCTTGATTAAGGGCACTGAAATTCTGGTCGTGCCGCTTGAAGATAAAAACTTTAATTTCGACAATTACGAACGTTTGACTGGTCGCTGGACCATGCCTAAAGGCTTTAAACCAGAATTTATTGAAGTGCGTCTCTCAGGTGCTAAGCCTGTAATTCGCCGTTTTAGCTGGGATCAAGGGAAAGCTGTTGAAAGCCAGTCAACAGTCCTGTCAGAGATTCCAAAAACTGAAGCAAATGCAAATTAAGTGTGAAATAGAAATCGTATGCCAAGCAATAAACGTCCAAAATGTTTAAGTGAGATCAAAAATTCTTTTTACGAGTCCGGCATGGTTGATTGGCATATTAGCCCGCGTTTAACAGACGAGCCTTTTCACGATGATGACGCTGACCTTGCAGTCCAGACTGCACCTCCTGAACTGAAGCGTCCACCGATGTATGCAGTGGTGTTATTGAATGACGACTACACTCCAATGGAGTTTGTAATTGAAATTTTACAACAATACTTTGCAATGAATCTTGACCAAGCTACACAAGTAATGCTAACTGTACATTATGAAGGAAAAGGTGTAGCTGGGGTCTATCCTCGAGACATTGCGGAAACCAAAGCGAACCAAGTCAATAATTACGCTCGATCTCAAGGTCATCCTTTACTTTGCCAGATTGAGCCGAAAGATTAAGGGGGTTGCATGCTCAGTCGTCAATTAGAAGTATCACTACGTTTGGCTGTCAGCATGGCTCGTCAAAAGAGACATGAGTTCCTGACCGTAGAACATTTATTATTAGCTTTACTCGACAATGATTCTGCCGTGAATGCCTTAAAAGCATGTGGTGCAGATATTATCGTTTTGCGTAAAGAATTAGAAGAGTATGTAGAACAACATACCCCTAAACTCGGTGAAAATAGTGATCAGGCACCTCATCCTACAGAAAGTTTTGACCGGATTTTGCAACGTGCAATTTTCCATGTTCAATCCAGTGGCGGTGATCGTACTGTAGAAGGCGCCGATATTCTGGTTGCGATGTATTCTGAGCGTGATTCTTTTGCGGTTTATCTGCTTAAACGTCATCAGATTAACCGTCTGACTTTAACTCAGTACCTTTCTCATGGTACGCGTAAAGACGAAGTACAGTCTGAAGAAGAAATTGAAGAGCTGGATGGTGAATCGGCTTCTTCCAATAATTCTGGTCCGCTAGAGCTGTATACGACCAATTTGAATCTGGAAGCTCAACGCGGCAAGACAGATCCATTGATTGGCCGTGAAAAAGAAATTGAGCGGGCAGCGCAAATTTTATGCCGTCGCCGTAAAAATAACCCATTGCTGGTCGGTGATCCAGGCGTGGGTAAAACGTCGATTGCTGAAGGTCTGGCTTGGTTGATCGTAAATGGTAAGGCACCAAAACCGCTAGAAAATGCTGAAATCTATAGCCTAGATATCGGTGCGCTGGTGGCGGGAACTAAATACCGCGGTGATTTCGAAAAGCGTTTAAAACAACTATTAAATGCCTTGAAGAAAAAACCGGATGCAGTGCTGTTCATTGATGAAATTCATATGATCATCGGTGCAGGTTCAAGCATGGGCAGCACTATGGATGCATCGAACCTGATCAAACCAGCATTAGCGAACGGATCTTTACGTTGCATCGGTTCAACCACATTCCAGGAATATCGTCAGGTCTTTGAAAAAGATCATGCCTTGTCACGTCGGTTCCAAAAAATAGATGTGAATGAACCTTCGATTACAGAAACGATTGATATCTTGCGTGGCCTGAAATCTAAATTTGAAGATTTCCATCATGTACAGTATGACGATCAGGCACTGGTTTCTGCGGTTGAGCTGTCAGCGAAATTTATTAATGACCGATTCTTGCCAGATAAAGCGATTGACGTGATTGATGAAGCCGGCGCACAACGACGTTTGAAAGCTGAGCAAGATGACAGCCTGATTACGGTTGAAAACATCGAAGACATTGTGTCCAAGATTGCCCGTATTCCACCGAAAACCGTCTCTAAAGATGATAAGTCTGTACTGGAGAACCTTGAGCGTGATCTGAAACGTGTGGTCTTCGGCCAGGATGAAGCAATTGAAGCTTTGGCTTCTGCGATCAAACTGTCTCGTGCAGGTTTGAAATCTCCAGATAAGCCAGTCGGTAGTTTTGTCTTCGCTGGTCCTACCGGTGTGGGTAAAACTGAAGTTACCAAGCAATTGGCGAAAATTTTGGGTGTAGAGCTGGTACGTTTCGATATGTCTGAATATATGGAACGTCACGCAGTCTCTCGTCTGATCGGTGCGCCTCCTGGCTATGTTGGTTTTGACCAAGGTGGTTTGTTGACCGATGCAATTCACAAAAATCCGCACTGTGTATTGCTGCTGGATGAGATTGAAAAAGCCCATCCAGATGTATTCAACTTGCTATTACAAATCATGGATCATGGTTCATTAACGGATAATAATGGTCGTAAGTCCGATTTCCGTAATGTGGTGCTGGTTCTAACGACTAATATTGGTGCGGAAAGTATTTCTCGTGTCAGCATTGGTTTCATGGAACAGGACAACAGTAATGACAACCAGGAAGCAATGAAGAAAGCGTTCTCGCCAGAATTCCGTAACCGTCTAGATGGCGTGATTCAGTTCAAGGCGTTGCCGAATACCATTATTGAAAATGTCGTGGATAAATTCCTGACTGAACTTCAAGCACAACTGGATGAGAAGAAAGTAGTGCTAGAGGTGGATCAAAGCGCACGTGAGTGGATGGCTGAAAATGGCTATGATCGCTTGATGGGTGCTCGACCAATGCAACGTCTGATTCAGGAACATCTGAAAAAACCATTGGCTGAAATGATTCTGTTTGGTGAACTGGCCGAAAATGGTGGTAACGTTTCAGTTTCTGTGAAGAAAGAAAATGGTAAGTCTGTCGGTCTGAAACTTGAAGTCTTCGAAGACCAGACTGCTGAACCAGCTTAATCATTGAATAGATCATCATCAGACCCGTGTTCGCACGGGTTTTGTTGTTTTATTTACCCTTAATTTATGTACTCTTGGTTTAAAGAGTTTCTGATTTAGAGAAATATATGGATATCCAGATTAGCAAGCTTTTAACTACGTTTTTTCTGTTTTTATTAACGGCATTGATGGAAATTTTGGGCTGTTATTTTCCTTACCTGATTTTAAATCAGGCTAAGAGTCAGTGGTTGTGGGTTCCGGCGGCATTAGCCTTAGCTGCGTTCGTCTGGCTTTTGACTTTGCATCCAGCCGCTTCTGGGCGTATTTATGCCGCTTATGGGGGAATTTATATTTTCTCAGCGTTGATGTGGCTGAGATTCGTGGATCAGGTCAGCCTTTCACGTTGGGATCTGCTGGGTGGAGTGGTGGTCATTCTAGGTGCGCTGATTATTATTTTACAGCCACAAGGTTTGATTCGTTAATCGTCTAGGTGTGTTTAGCAATGAGAACTAATCTAAATATAAAAGGCAGCTATAGCTGCCTTTATTGATTCTGGACAAGATTATTTTACATTACAGTCTTTCTGGGAGAGATCTACATTATAAGTATGCGTTTGGGAGCTAAGGCTAAGTTCGATTTTATAAGGATTGACGATTTGATAGCGATGTTCAAAAAAGATCTGACAGTTATTTAGAAGATTATTACGAATCACCTTAAGGACTTCTTTACGACCTAGGTCTTTCTCAAACTGGCTAAAGTCGGGTGTAGTGATCATGCCTTTAAGTGTGGTTTTATTGGCAGTAAGTTGTAACTGTTCTATGATTGTATTCTGATCGATTTGTAGTGGCAAAGTCTTGGAATCTTCCGCACTTAGCACGGCAAGCAGTTCGTTCAGCTCAGCTTTTTTCTCAATTTTAAACTTGCTGTCTAGAATGCCTTTTACTTGGAGATACTGGTCGAATTCAGAAGCATACACCGGTAAAGCAGCACTACTAAAACCTGCCAAGAGTGCCAAAGTCCAATATTTTTTTTGCATTGTATCGCATCACTTTTTATGTCGTTTCAATTCTGATTATAAGAGCTGAAACAAAAAAAGCACCAGAGATTGGTGCTTAATTTGTGAAGATTTTTTTTTGAGAAAATCAGTCTTTTTTCAGATTTTCATTCAACAGAAATTCAACCAGTGCTTTTTGTGCATGAAGACGGTTTTCTGCTTCATCCCAAGCCACAGCATTTTTGTGATCCAGCATGTTTTCAGAAATTTCTTCACCACGATGCGCAGGCAGGCAATGCATGAACAGGCAGTCTGGATGTGCAAGATCCATTAGGCGTTCATTCACCTGATAGTCCGCAAAAGCTTTCTCACGGATTTTCTGTTCTTCTTCCTGGCCCATACTTGCCCAAACGTCAGTTACGATCAGGTCGGCATTGACTGCTGCATCTTCAGCAGTATCGACCAGTTCTACACAATGTGCGAATTCAGACAGGAACTGTTCTTGAGGTTCATAGCCTTTCGGTGCTGCAACTTTTAGCTTGAAGCCCCACATGTGCGCTGCTTCGATATAAGAATTACACATATTATTGCCATCGCCAATCCAGGCAACAGTTTTACCTTCGATCGAACCACGATGTTCCAGATAAGTCTGCATGTCAGCAAGTAACTGGCAAGGGTGATGATCATCAGTCAAAGCGTTGATCACTGGAACTTTTGAATAAGAAGCAAAGCGTTCTACGATATCGTGACCGAAAGTACGGATCATCACAATATCCAGCATGCTGGAAATCACACGTGCAGAATCTTCAATTGGCTCACCGCGACCCAGCTGGGTATCACGTGAAGACAGGAAGATGGCACTACCACCGAACTGGCTCATGCCTGCTTCAAACGAAACACGCGTACGGGTACTCGATTTTTCAAAAATCATGCCCATGACTTTACCAACAAAGGGTTGGAACACTTCATTATTGTGCTGTTTGCGCTTAAGCTCGATTGCGCGCTGTAAAATCTGGTTCAGTTCTAAAGTTGATAAATCGCGTAAGGTGAGAAAGTGACGGAGAGCCATTCGTTACTCCACAATAATTGCCGAAAACTCGATCAACAATCAGTTGTTGGTTGGTTTAAGAAAAAAATACGGAATCGGCTAATATACTATATGAACAGGAAATTGCAAAAAACTAGACTTTTTGATGACCGTCTAAAAATCGATCCACGCAATAACTGATGTATTTGTCGATTTCTTGATCATCTTCCTCTATGGTAATCCCCATTAGAATCCGCCATTCCAGATTACGCAAAATACCAAAATATAACTGGGCAGAATATTGCGGATTTTCACAATATAGCAAACCTTGTTCATGGGCCTGTTCCAGTGCGGTAGCAATGGAACTTTGTACCTGAACCGGGCCGCGTTCATGAATATGGCGGGCCAGTTGAGGATTACGCTGACTTTGTTCCAGTACCAAACGCATAAAGGCTGCATTTTCCGGCTGCATGATTTGGCGGTAGAAGGTCAATAATGTCTGTACCAAATAACTACGAAAATCTAGCGCCATCAGTTCAATCGGAATGCTGATATCTTCAAAAAACTTGGTACGTCGATAATCACAAATAGCTTCAAACAGGCCTTCTTTATTGCCAAAGTACTTGTAAATGGAAGCTTTGGAACCGCCTGCATGCTGGACAATATCATCTAGAGAAACTGCCTCATAACCATGTTCCAGAAACAGTTCGGTCGCAGAGACCAACAGCGCAACGCAGCGCTCATGACCACGTTTGGTTTGAGGCAGATCTTTGGCGAGTGGTTCCAGATGAACAAGGTTTTGCATAGAGGATGGTATATCAACAGGTTATATAAACTTGGTAGTTCATCATAACAAATATATCCGCAGATTTCACAATCACACCGAATGAAGGCGGAATTTATTCAGTGAATCAAGTAAAACTTAAAAGTTTGACTAAAGTTTTAGAGTTTTTATTCTATTGGCTTATAGCATCATGGTTTCAAATCAGTATACTCAAATCTCAATAATTATAGCCAAGACTGTGGAAAGGAAGATGACAGAACAAATGTCTGCAGGTTTAAAGTTTAGACAAGCGCTTGAAGTCGAAAAACCATTACAAATTATGGGCACAGTGAATGCCTATGCTGCCATGATGGCCAAACAGGTCGGCTATAAAGCCATTTATCTCTCTGGCGCCGGTGTTGCAAACTATTCTTATGGTCTACCTGATCTAGGCATGACGAGTCTGGATAATGTTCTGGAAGATGTGCGTCGCATTACTGAACGCGTAGATACACCCTTACTGGTTGATATAGATACAGGCTGGGGCGGTGCATTTAATATCGCACGTAGCATCAAGCAGATGATTGCTGCTGGCGCTGCAGCTGTACATATCGAAGATCAGGTTGCACAAAAACGTTGTGGTCATCGTCCGAATAAGGAAATTGTGACCCAACAGGAAATGGTTGACCGGATTAAGGCGGCAGTCGATGCCAAAACCGATTCAAACTTTGTAGTGATGGCACGTACCGATGCACTTCAGAAAGAAGGTTTGCAGGCAGTGATTGACCGCGCTTGTGCCTGTGTCGAAGCAGGTGCAGATGCCATTTTTGCTGAAGCGATGACAGACATTACCATGTATCGTACTGTATGCGATGCAGTTGGTGTACCGGTTTTGGCCAATATTACGGAATTTGGTGACACACCATATTACACCACTGAAGAACTGGCTGAGCAGGGTATTCGCATGGTACTTTACCCGCTATCAGCTACCCGTGCGATGCAAAAGACGGCACTGGAAGTGATGCGCTCAGTGCGTGAAAATGGTACACAGGTGCATGTACTGGATAAAATGCAACCGCGTAAAGAATTATACGAATTTTTAGATTATCACAGCTTTGAAAACACATTAGATAAACTGTTCAAGCAGGAGAATTAAAACAATGGCTGAAGGAAAAGTACTCACTGGCGCAGGATTGCGCGGACAAGTTGCAGGAAAAACTGCACTTTCAACAGTAGGCAAAAGTGGTGCAGGCCTGACCTATCGCGGCTATGACGTACAGGATCTGGCAGAAAACTGTCAGTTTGAAGAAGTCGCTTACCTGATTTTCTTTGGTGAATTACCAACTTCAGAACAGTTGGCTGCCTATAAAGCAAAACTGAAATCTTTGCGTGTACTACCACAAGCGCTGAAAGAAGTACTTGAGCGTATTCCTGCTGATTCACATCCAATGGATGTGATGCGTACTGGCGTATCGATGCTGGGCAACCTTGAGACTGAACAGTCTTTTGATCAGCAACAGGATGTCGCAGACCGTATTCTGGCGACGTTGCCAGCAATTATCTGCTACTGGTATCGCTATAGCCATGACGGCGTACGCATTGATGAAAATACCGATGATGATTCAATAGGTGCTCAGTTCCTTCATTTGCTACATGGCAAGAAACCGAATCAGCTACATGAGCAAGTGATGAATGTATCCCTGATCCTGTACGCAGAGCATGAATTTAATGCTTCAACCTTCACAGCGCGTGTTTGTGCATCCACTTTGTCTGACTTGCATTCATGTATTACCGGTGCAATTGGTTCACTACGTGGCCCATTACACGGTGGTGCCAATGAAGCGGCAATGGATATGATTGAAAACTGGAAATCTCCAGAAGAAGCTGAGCGCGAAATGCTGGGCATGCTGGAGCGTAAAGAAAAAATCATGGGCTTTGGTCATGCGATTTATAAAGACAATGATCCGCGTAATGGCATTATCAAGCAATGGTCTGAAAAACTGGCAAAAGATGTAGGTGATACTGTGCTCTACCCAGTATCAGTGCGTTGTGAAGAAGTCATGTGGCGCGAGAAAAAACTGTTCTGTAATGCGGACTTTTTCCATGCTTCTGCTTATCACTTTATGGGTATTCCAACCAAACTGTTTACGCCAATCTTTGTAATGTCACGCGTCACAGGTTGGGCGGCGCATGTGATGGAACAACGTGCAGATAACCGTATTATCCGTCCGAGCGCGGATTATACTGGTCCAGAGTTGCGTAAAGTGGTTCCAATTGCTGAGCGCACTTCTGCTGCGTAAGCCAGAGATATTCTAAATATGAAAATAAGGTCTCCATGAGGCCTTATTTTTTGCTGATTGTTGATTGACGTCGGTTTACCGACTTAATAATGCTGGATCTTCAATGTGATAACCAGTTTCGAATGGGAGGCCTAAGTATTTTACCGTCACCAGTATTTTATTCTGTTTCGGTACTTGATAAGTTTGGCTTAATCTTAAATCTGCTTTATAACTGACTGCTTGTTGAACAGGACTTTTATACTGGCTAGATTGCACCTGATATTGATAAGTCCATTTTGGAACTTTCTGTTTAGGATCATGCCATGCAGGGGCAGTACCTTTGCTGGTCTTTAATAGCTTGAGCTGAATGTTTTGCTTTTGCAAAGGTACTAACGGAATCAGACGCTTTTTAATTTTGGCAATTTCCTGGTCAAACTTACGGCTGTCCTGATCGTAGTCAATCTGCTTGGTTTTTGGATTGATATACAGGGAGTTCACCTGAATTAGCTGATTCGGAGTTTTGGATTTAAAATGATAATAATACAGTTGAGGTAGGCGTCCGCGACCATCGAGATAATGCCGCAACAGATAAAGTTTCTGGTCTTTGACTTCATACCCCAAAACTTCAATATTCTGTGGGCCACCGACAGTGGCGAAAGTGGATACAGGAATGCCAAGTGCGAGCAAAAGGGCTGCAAATCTTATTTTCATCACTGATCAGGCCTCATTAAAACAACGTGCTTTTATAAGAAATAATTTAACTATAAATACAGTAGAAATAATGAAGTTTGATCAGCATTTATATAAACAGTTTTGGCTTTAGGTGTTGAGTAGATTAATCATGTCATGTGCGATGACGGCTGCCAGTTTATTGAGACGTTCCTGTGGTGTGCCTTTAATATAATACTGGAACTGGTGAGTCTGAAGACCATCATAAACAGCGGCGAAGAAAGTACCTTCCGGTTTATCAGGTGTTGCACTACCGCCTGGTTTAAGCAAGCCTGTACAAGCAATAATCCAGTCCGCCTCCTGAAACATTTTTTTACCTGCCTCAGCCAGAGCAACCGTTACAGGCATAGATTCGGCTGAATGGGTGCTAATTAGATTCGGAGAAATTTCCAAAACATTGATCTTCACGGACGGATCGTAGCATACCAGACCTCCCAACAAGATTTCAGCACCTTCATTTTTGCAAATTGAAAACTGACTGGTTAAATAGCCAGAACTTGCACTTTCAATAAAAGCAATCTTGATGTTTCTTTGTTCCAGCAGGCCACAACATGTTTTAATCATAATGTCTATTTTTTCTTAGAAGGTAATCTTTATTCCAATGTAGTCCCATTTTGCTTTTGTATCAACTGTGAGATTATTCCTTTATTATGATGAAAGGTAAAATATTTTTGTAATTTTAGTATTCCAAACGTAAGTTTGGCAGTTGTTAAACTGATTGCTTAATGCTTGGACAATATTTGAAATTAATGGTTTTAACTTGCTCTGATCAGTGGTAAAAATAAAAATAAAGTGCTTAAGGAAAGTAGGTTGTAAGAATGAAAACCACAGTAAAGTATTCCGTATTAAAAAGTCTAGATTATCAACTGGGTACTCCTTTATTTCAGGAAGAAATTGAGGCAGATGGTCAATATTTTGATCAGATCCCAAGCATCATTCATTACCAGAATTTAAAGTTTAAAGTTAAAAGCAAAGAATTAAAGCGTTTATATCTGGCCGAAGAGCAAGAAGAAAACCAAACCATTATTGTAAAAGTGGTCGCAATCTAAAAATAACTTATTGAAAATAAGCCTCTTAAAATAAGAGGTTTATTTATTAGATAAAGGTCATTAAAATAGAATTTGATTAGATTTAATAAAAAAATTTAATAATAATTTTAAAAATATAAAGTCAAGGTAAATTGGTAACTGAAAAGGCCTTATTTGTGATTCTATGTAATATAGTCTGCTATTTAAAAATGGTTTTTTTCGTTTTTATATTTAATGATCTAATTTTTAGAAAATTAGGTTAAAGATGTATAAGAAATTATAATTTTAAATAATTGATAAAATTCAATATCTTATAAATATAATCATATTTTATATAAGTATCAAAATGTATTTCTAAATTTTATTTTAAATTTAAGTTTATATAAAATTTTTTGATTAAGTTATGACTTTAAATAAAAAATAAAATTTATAAAAGATAGAAAGCTTTCAATATGTGTTCATTCTATTATTAAAAGTAATTTATGTTTCTTATAAATCCAGACTTCAATTACTTAACTTACCTTTTTTTACATTGAATTAATATGTAACAGGTAATAACTTGGCGAATTTTTAAAAATAGGTAGAGTAAATATTAAGTCGAAACCTAATCATCGGCGATTTAAAGCAAATAGTAAGGAGTTACACCATGGCTAATAATCAACAGCAAAATCAGCAAGACCAACAGAACCAACAACAACAGCAAGACCAACAACGTCAGCAAAACCAGAATCAAAATCAGCAACAGCCGAACCAGCAGCAACAACAGCCGCAGGGACAGCAAAACCAACAGCGTCAGCAGGGCCAACAGGACCAGCAACGCAATCAGCAACAACAGCAACAGCCACAACAAGATAACCAGCAGCAAAATTTGCGTAATCAATAAGATTAGTCAAAGCTGCAGCGCTCATATCTAAGCTGTGTAATCTCTACAAAAAACCGCCTTTTTTAAGGCGGTTTTTTATTGTTCAGAATAAATTAGCATTGAATATTGGCTTTTACTTTATAAAAGTCGAGCGCATTTTTCAGATCTTTCAGTAGTTCCTGATCATCATATTCTTGTGGCATCAGTTTTATTAGGGTCGGCATATAATGAGTTTTATATTCTTTAGGATAATCCTCACATAAAATATGTGTTCTTTCCTCAAGACTGATAGTAGAAGAATCTAATTTATCTAAATAAGCACTCAATCGGGCATCGGATTTTTCAAATTCAGCTTTCACTGCTGGATCAGGTTCAGCTGATACATCTGCCTGTTGTTTCTGGCAGCCTGTGATGGCCAATGCCAATAGGGCAATTATGAATAATGATATTTTCATGGCAACAATATATTGTTATCAGTCATTGTAAAAATTATAAAGAGAAATGAGTGAAAGAGCACCTGCCTTTAAACTCATTGACAGCTGAGAAAATAAAAAATGAAAAGGACTTTGATAAAATAAGTAAAATATCTACCAATATGTATAAGTTGCATATTTGCTTTTATGACTCTCTTGATTGAATGAAAACTGCATGAACCAAAGTTTTTTGTATTTAATTGCATCTAAGTTGATGAAAAATAGCCAATAAAATATAAAACATAACCTATATTCAACATTTGGTAAAAAAGCCTCTATATTTCATATACATATTAGATGCATGACAAGTGGTACTTTATCATCACTACAACAACTCAGATAAAATAATTTAAAATCAGCAAGTTAAAAAGCCCTGCTTAATCCAGACAGTTAAGCAGGGCTCATTTTTTAGATCATAAATATGCCAAAAACTAATGATTCTTCGACATTTATCCTTCACATAAGTTTTCATATACAACATAAAACCTGAAAATACGTTCAAGTGTGAAACATGAATAGATGTTATTTATATATCTCTTTTCATGAAAAGACAGGGTAGAGCTATGATGAGATGTATCTGTGCATTTGGTATGGGTGTCATGGTGGGATGTTGCTTTAAATCTTGCAAAGAAAAAATGTGCCGGATGATGAGCAAGGATCACGGTACCAAAGACCAAGCGCCAAAACATGAAGAGAGTGTACAAATTTAGAGGCTATAGCTTGCCTGTGCAATCGCAGTACAGGTGAGTGATTCAATCGTTTCAAGGTAAATAAATCGTGGAACTGTAAGCCATTATCTTTAAAGCAACAAAGCTCGATCCATGATCGAGCTGTTCACAGTCAGGAGAAACATATGTTCCAATTTATATGTTGTTTATTTGGTCTTCATGGTGCGACTGAAATTGATTATACAGTCGATGATTTCGAAGTCAAAAAGTGTCGTGATTGCTTGAAAGATTTAAATTAACTCTCTAGACCTTCGTGGTTTAGATGGATGTTGAACCCCCGTTCGATTTTAGATTGACGGGGGTTTTCATTTTTTTATCATTGCTATTTGAAAATAGAACCAACATATCCACGCTAATTCATAAATATTGATAGTTAATTAATGAAAATTATTAAAAATAAGGGTTTATTTAATTTTAACTTGTGATTTGATCATAACAATACTCATCTCAACTAAATTCATCCTTTAAACGTTATTGCAATATGCGATATTTAGGTTATACTTTCAATATAGCAAATGCGATAAATAATTATGCATGTGATCACTTACGCTCGGATTCTGGAAGCAATGCAAAAGTGGCCACACGCTGAAACTGCATTGGATGGTTGGTATCGACTTATCAAGGCCAATGATCCTAAGGATTTTGCCGACATGAAGCGATTATTTCCCGCAGTCGATAAAGTCGGGAAATTTCATGTCTTTGATATTGGTGGCAACAAGATCAGGTTGATCGCAGTTGTGATGTATCAGGCAAAACGTGTCTATATTCGCCATGTCTTATCCCATCAGGAATATGACAAAGGTCATTGGAAGGAGGCTTAATATGAATGCAATGATTAAACAGGCCGTTGATCACTGGCGTTATGTTGCACCATTGCTCAGCAAGCCAGAAACTAAAGAAGACTTTAATACCCTTACTGAAGCTTTAGATGAACTTCTGGATATTGTAGGTGATGATGAGTCGCATCCCTTAATGGGACTGATTCTTCAGCTGGGTGATTTAGTCTCAGCTTATGAACATGAGCATTTGCCGATGCCAGAAGGCGATGGACGTACTGCATTGGCTTTCCTGATGGAACAGCATGGTCTAAGCCAATCAGACCTATCTGATATAGCTACCCAGTCGGTCATTTCTGAAATCCTGAATGGTAAACGTCAGCTCAATATCCGTCATATTAAAGCTTTGTCTGAACGTTTTAACATTTCTGCAGATACTTTCTTTTAAGTAATAAGAAACCAAATTTTAAATTGATCTATGAGCTGTGCTTTCTGGAAGCAGGTTGCACAGCCAGACAGATTTAGATTAGAACAAGAAGTGTATATAAGCTCTGATTAGAAGAATATATGTTTATTAAAATGTATGGAAAACATAAATATTATTGATGTTTAACCTTATATGTCCTAATAATTTTCTAAGCATCTAGAGAAAAGGGAATATATATGATAACTCATGCAGACCACCAAACAGAGCAAGAAGATAATCCGCAAAAAGAATCTAATGATGATAAAGGCAATCAAGCAACCTATAAGGGTGTAAAGCCTGAGAAAAAGCCTAATGCAGAGCCTGAGCATCCGCTGAGGGAGCAAAAGTAAGATATGAATATCAGAAAGCCCTAATTAAATTTAGGGCTTTTTAGATTTTGATTTAAGTCTCGGAAAATTTCTGCTTCACTTTACTGGGAAGATGAAATTAATGATCAATCTTTAACAGTCCATCCCAACTAAAATAATTCTGGCTTAGATGCTGTTGAGACATGGCCCAGCTCCGGTCAGGCATTTTAGTTGCTCCAATTGCCAGCTTTTGATCGCCAAATTTTTCTTTTACTTTTTCTAGCGCTTGTTGAAGCTTCTCATTTTTCTCGATCTGAGCATGATCAGAGAGCAAGTCATAGACATAGGCCGATTTAGGTTCAAGCGCCGTTAAAATAACCCCGCATTTTTTAAACTCTACACCTTCTGAAAACAGCTCATGCATCTGTTGTATCAATGCCCGGTTCATTACAACAGCGGAATCAGTGGGTTCAGGAAAAGAGATACTGATAGATTGATGATAAAAGGGTTCGTTCTTGTCAAAAGGATTGGATTGAGCGAAAGCAATGATGCAACCACATAAGGATTGATCTTCTCTCAAGCGTTTGACGGCATTTTGCAGGTAATCACTCATAGCCTCCGTTAAAGCTTCAAGATCTGTTACTCGGCAACCAAATGAGCGTGAAGAAATAATCTGCTTCTTGGGCTGGCACGCCTGTTCCAGTTCAATACAGGAAATTCCCTGTAATTCCATCACAGTTCTTTGCATAACAACTGAAAATAATTTTCCGATTCGATGACAATCGGCCTGAGCTAAATCAAGAACGGTATGTATACCTAAGTTCTTCAACTTTTTACTCTGCTGGCGCCCAACCCCCCAGACTTCAGCAACATCAATCAAGCTCCAGAAGTAATTTCTATATTGTGGATGCATAGAAGAAAGATCGCAAACCCCATTAAAGCGTTTGGCTTTCTTGGCCATATAGTTGGCTAATTTAGCTTCGGTTTTGGAACGGCCAATGCCTACACAAACGGGTAGGCCAATCCATTGCAAAATACGCCGTCGCATATCCTGACCATATTCTGTTAAATCATGATTTTTTGCATAAGCTGTAATTTTCAGAAAGCATTCATCTATGGAATAAACCTCCTGTTCACCAGGTGCTACATATTCAGACAGAATGGAATGAAAGCGTTTGGACATTTCTGCATAGAGGGCATAGTTGCTGGATAGCACCTGAACTTGATGCTGCTCGACGATATCGCGGATCTGGAAGAGCGGAACAGCCATTTTAATGCCGAGATCTTTTGCTTCCTGCGAACGTGAGACTACACAACCATCGTTATTTGACAGCACAATCACAGGTACATGATTCAGTTTCGGATTGAATAGGCGCTCGCAACTGACATAGCAGTTATTGACATCAATCAGCGCATAGATTTCCTGCTGATATTTCATCTGAATTTTTTAATGACGTTGGTGACCACACCCCAGATTTCAAATTGCTGACCTTCTACAGGATGAATATCGGGATAGTCGTCATTCTCAGCTTTTAGCCAGCAACCCTTTACATCGATAATCAGCCGTTTGACAGTAAATTCGTTATCTACACAGGCAATCACAATATCTCGGTGTTGCGCTTCAATGCTACGATCTACAATCAGAGCATCATTGATATCAATACCTGCATTCAGCATCGACAGCGAATTGGCACGAACAATAAAAGTAGCATTAGCGTTATTGATCAGAAATTCATTCAGGTCGAGTTTTTTATCAATATAGTCTTGTGCGGGTGAGGGAAAACCAGCCTGAACGCGTTCAGTGACCAGAGGAATTTCCATTTGAGTAACAGGATCAAACTGGCGAATATCACTGATTTCATTTTCTTTTTTAAGTGATTTTAAGTATGCTTTGATATCCAGGACTTTAGATTCAGGTACACGAATTACTTTGGTTTCTTCAGCTTTCTTTCTGCCTGCACCAATTCTAAAGCCTCCATGCGAATTTGTCATAAATCTGCTACTTCTTGATTGTTGTTACATTAATCAAGATTGTAATGATTGCTTTATTTTTATACAAATAAAATAAATGATTTAAAATCAGATATTAATAATTAAACTGCTTTTATATTTCAGTTTTCCGACAAACGGGGATCTCGCGGCTTTGCAATAAATTCATCCCGCATTTCGAAGAAAAACTCATTTGCTTCCTCATGATCGCAGTGCAGCCAGTCCTGTCTTGACTCTTCCGGTATCATAATAATCGAGCGTTTTTCATCATTGGGATTATGGAACTGTTTCATAAAAGAATGCTGATTTGCATTAATCGTGAGCATTGAAAAAGACCGAACTTTTTCACCCTCAATGATTGCATCATCATAAATGGCTGCAACAGTAAAAGGATCGCCGTCTTCGCGAGAAATAGCATACCAATGAGATTTGCCATCAATGTATTTGGGCTCATAGAACGTATCTACAGGTACCAAGGCAAACTGATTGTTTTTCCAGGCATGTCGAAAGCTTGCTTTTGAGGCGACTGTTTCAGTCCGGGCATTATAAGTATGCCGACCAAATTTTAATTCTTTGGCCCAAGAAGGGATAAGTCCGAAACGTGCGATATCCAGTTCAAACTCGTCAGCACCGCGCATAATGATGGGAGCGGGAGCTAAAGGATATACATGTGTTTTCATATCCAGTTCAAGCTGTTCTTCATGAATATCTAATAAAGAGAGACGGCTTTTTGAGGGGAATTCATAGTTTGAACACATGGGCGAACGCTCTCATGATGATCTATCATGAGAATTAAAATATAAGAGAGATAAGTGCAAAACAATTTGAATATCGTAAGTTGGATTTTGACCAGCAAGCAGGATTTTTATTTTATAAGTATATATTTAGAGCCTAAAAATATTTAACTCAATAATATTTTAAGTAAATTTAATATTATGAAAAGATTAAACTTTTATTTAATCTATACAGATATACATAATTTAACTTTTTATTTAAAAAAACACTCCAAATGGCTTTGGAAAGCTACAAATATAGATGTTAGTTATATAGGCTTGCATTTATGAGCATGAGGTGAAAGATGAAGTTATTAACGTTAATTGGTGCAGGTGTACTTGCGAGTTATTGTTATAAGAAAATGAAATACAAAAAGGACGGTTCAAACAATCCTACTCCTCAGAATGAACAGGTAGACAGTCAAGCAGCAAACCCTGTTGAATAATGCCTTTAAAGGGCCTCACAACTAGCAAGAAAAGGTTGTGAGGTCTCCCATTCTTTCAGTAGAGTCATCTCTGACAAATCTTATATAATATTCAGAACTTTGATATTTTCAGAGAAACAGCAAGCTCTTTTTAGCTATTATACCTTTTCATCTGTTCTAAATTTTCCTGATTAAATTTATTGATAAAGTTGAATGGTTTACAAAACTATTCATTTTAATAATAGCCATACTTTAAAAATAATGTGATCCTCTTTCTCAGGAGGACAGCTTATGAAAAAACTAATTATCTTGCCTCTTGTAGCTTTAATACTTCTGGGGTGTAGTCAACCAAATACACAGCAAGAAGCTGACTCTAAGATCCTACAGGATGAGGATTTAAAAAAATTTAGGGAGATGGTAAGGAATGCTTTACCGAATTCAGACCTGGTTCAATTTCATCAACAAGAGGGAGAATGTGGTGAGGTTAGTTTCAGAGATAAATCTACGAATGAAATGAAGCATCGGAGGTTTATTGTAGTGAATAAAAATATTGTGCTGATTGAAAGACGGCAGGTCGATCAGGAATATTTTGACCTTTCATGGAGGAATGCGTGTCGTGATTATTTCGGGTAAAGAAAGAATATTTATTAAAATTCTTATTTGAAAATAGTGACCGCTATAATTGAATATCAATAAAAACATTTGATCATTGAGCCACTTTTTAGAGTGGCTTTTTAATGTCTGGATTTCTGAATTTTGTTCGAAATATGGTTACTGAATAGATCTGTATTTCATATTCTAGCTTCGTACTAATAGATAGAATGTTGATCAATTTATATAGATGATAAATATAAAAATTATTTAAAAAAGGAACAAATATTGCTTCTTGAAAGTATAGTTTTTGCTTTAGGTTCTGGATATGTATCTCTTTAAAATATGCGGCATTATTTTCCTTGTCATCCTTGCTGTTTCTCTCATGGTTTTGGGTCTTATTTATCAGGATCCTTTATTTGCTTTGATCGGGCTCTTGTTTGCTGTTTGCGCAGTATTATTATTTTCCATGATGAAGGAAAGTCTTGCTGACTTTTAGATCACTCATTTCGTTTAAAAGCTTAAAGATTTGGACTAGAGATCAAGGTGAATAGCAGGATGATAGTCATCAATATTATGCACCGAGATGGAATCAACAATTTAGAAAAATAATTGTGTTGAAAAGTCTTTGGATTAATCAGTGTAATAAGGAAGACTTATACGGGCAACCAGTCATGTGGATTAGATTGATAAGATGATCTGATAATACACTCATTGCTGGGTGCTATTTTGCAGAAGTTCATCGAAAGATGGGCTTTTTTGTTACCTAAAATAAAGCTCTATCAAGTTCATACTAGAAATTATTGACTCCAAAGATCACAATTTAGACTTTTTATATATGGATAGATATTTAATTTCTATATATATTTATATTTGTCATGAATTGGCTATTGTTTGACCGTTGTACATTTCGTCAACAATCCTGAATCAGCGCAAAATGATAAAGGGGAAGAGCCCACAGCAATGTGGGCTTTTTTATTGCCTAAAGAAAAGTTTGGCTTAATTTCTTACTAGGTATCTGGCTTGAATAGCTTAGCTAAGTAATAGATCTGGTCAAAGAGACTGAGATTAACTAGAAATTTGAATAAGTGACTTATTTCTATTTTATCGGTCAATATGATTGTTAATCATCGACTTAATATCAAAGTGTGATTGACTGCATACAATATTTTCATTATATTTTACCATATGTTCAAAAATCTCCACGTTTTGAATTTAGAGTTCTGCCCACATCGTCCCCAATGATGTGGGTTTTTTTGACTAGAATAGCTAAGTGATATTTTCATTAACCTATAATTAAAGAAGAGGGTAGCACCTAGTTCTGTGAAGAGGCTATTTTTACATCAATAGGTATGATAGATTAGGGTTCTGGCGGTAACTGCCTATACGGATCAGTCCAGCAAGTTCATCTTGTGACACTCCCGTCGTTTGAAGTGTTACTATGAAGAAGCTCGCCAAATGGTAGGCTTTTTAAGAATTCAAAGTTCATATACCTGCATTCCATGACTTGCGGGTATTTTTTTGTTTGGTGTAATGTGGATCAAGGACTTTGAATGTTGAATGTTGAGACTTGGTATTGTATATTTTACCAAATGTTGAAAATTGGTATATCGGTATGTGGGATTTTGTAAAAAGTTTTAATAATTCTAATACTTATTTAATAATTTCCTTTGTTTTGTTGTTAGTGCTTTCTATGTATTTTTACGTGATAGATCCTATGTAAGAAAATTAAGTTTAAAAAGCTCACCAAATGGTGGGCTTTTTTTATTGATGTTTTATTAATCAAATAAGTGGCATACTAGGTCTCTTGTCTAAATCAAGTTGAATCCTTGTGAAAAAGAAAAGGGTTGTGATTTTATGCGGAGTATTATTAGCACTTATATTCTTTTTGTGTTTTCACGTACATAACCTTTCTAAAAAAGAGAGGTTGGAGAGTTTAGAGAGACTATCCAGGGAGGTTGCAACCTCCAAATAACTTTTCAACAAAGGTTAAATGAAAGCTCATCGAAAGATGGGCTTTTTTGTTACCAGGAGAAAAGTATGCTCCAATTCATATTCTGTTTGTTTGGCCTACATGGTGTCACTGAAATCGATTACACGGCTGATGATGAAGAAATCATGAACCGTACCGGGTTTGTCGGAGAATCAATATTCTGAGTGAGAAGCACTGCTTCGC
>NZ_JWHB01000053.1:0-7283 GCF_000804305.1 Acinetobacter sp. YZS-X1-1
TGTGGAATAAGCCTTTAAAGATAGGTTTGTGCAACAAAGCCTATCACTTCTAAAATTTAAACTTTTATATCTAAGAGCTGGATAAATTCAAATGCCGGTTCTTCATAAGGATGACTGTCTTTTAGAGCCTTAGCCACTTCAACCGCCTTTTCATCAGGTACAAGAATTTCGACCCGCCATTCTTCCACATTTTCCAATTGGCCAATTTCCCCAATATGAGGATCTGCGCCTTGCTGCGGCTTAAATTGTCCAGTTCCCAGCACTTGCCAGGCACAGTCGGTATATTCACCAATCCCACCCGCACCTGCTGCAAAAACGGCCTTCTTGGTTTCCTCTAGGTTTTCATCTGGTACGTAATAAATCAGTTTAAGCATATATCTCTACAAGTTTTTCAAGCATTTACCGTATTGTTAAGGGCTTCGGTAATAATATTCAATGATGGATTTTGAGAGTTCTTGTTAAATGTTGCATATAGTTCTACCTGGGGTAAAGGTCGATCTGTCTGGATCACTTTCACTTCATCATTCAGGAACAGTAATAGATAATCGGGAGCAAAACTAAAACCCATCCCCATATTGATCAGGTTAATATGCTGTAGCACATTGGTCGCCCACAGCACCTGATCGTGCTTTAGCTGATCAAAGGACATCAAGGCATTGAGTCTTTCGTAAAATATGGGTGATGCATTCTGATCACACATAATAATCGTATGATTTTTCAGTTCCTGTAATTTCAGTATCCGATCGGTTGGGTGCAAATGCTTGGCTGCAACCAAGTGAATTTGTTCCGTCAATAAATGGATATTTTCAAAATCCGGATGATCCAGCTGAAAACGGGTAATACTTAGATCTAATTCAGCATTTTTTAGATGTTGAAGCTGTTCCAGACAGAACAGGCTATGCAGATGAATTTTTAAATCTGGCATGGTCTTTTTCAGCTTGGCCAAAATATGTGGCATAACTTTTAGTTCGGCAACATTCAGAAAGCCAATATGAATCTGATTATTTTTCTGCTGGGCCACCTGTCGTGCTGATGCAACAGCCAATTTGGCATTTTCCAGAGCTTTTTCTGCATAGATTAAAAAGGCCTTGCCTTCATCGGTTAACTGTATTTTTCGTGAAGAACGTTCAAACAGGTTAACACCAATTTCCTGCTCCAGATCTTTAATCTGCTGGCTTAAAGAAGGTTGAGCCGTAAACAGTTTTTCAGCAGCCCTAGTGAAACTCTGCTCCTGCGCCACGGTAATAAAATAGCGTAAATGTCGAAGTTCCATAGATTGCTCACTTCAAAAAATAGGTACTTATCTTACGATTTAGGCCAACATATTGAAAATATTAATAGATCAATAGCTTATGCTAATACTCATATAACTACCTTTTATACATGGCTAGATTTTGCCCCCTCATACATTTATGCCTGTATCAAGTTTACACATGGTGTCTTGCATGACACAGTATTCGACACTGAATCGGGTGAAAGCGGGGGTCAGGCAGCTGAATCACTGAACTTGCCATATTTGGATGTGATTCGGATTGTTTCTCATGATGTGTATAGCACCTGGATTGCTAAGTCTGAAATTCATGAATCTGTGGCAGTTCTGGTTCGTCCGGATGGTTATGTAGTTTGGCGTTATAGGATAGTACCAATGATCAGTTTGATTATGAAAATACGCTGAAGGTGAGGTTAAAGGAAATTCAACTGGCTGTGTAAGTATCCTGTCAAAGACCATCAAAAGGTAGTCTGTTTTATGTCTTTTCTTTTTTCATTTCCCAAGTAGAAAATAAAAAAACTGCCATTGTTCCTGCTAAATTTACTGCAAACTCAGCATGTCTAGGAGAAGGCTTCACATTATTTTTACCTTGACCATGAGCATCACTGATTTTATTTCTTAATGAGCCTAAACCTTCAACTATCGCACTACAGCCACCTAAGATTTGCTTAAATATCTGCTCTGTATGCTGTGATGGAGACAAGTTTAAATTACTACTGACTAATCTATACAACTGGTTTATATCTGGAGCATTACCGTATTCTACACTTAGCTCATCTAGGATATGTTTGCATGTTGACTCTAAAAGAGTTCTAGACAGAGTAATTGCACCATCTGGATCAGTCGTTCTTCTTTCTAAGGCTTTGTTCCAGATTGTATGGATATAATATGAATCTATATTTTGAACGACATTCTTTATAATTTGATCAGAAGGGACTTCACTACTAAATTCTAGTTTTTCTAATATGGGTTGAAAGGACTTCCAAATGAAATCCCGTCTTTCAGCATATGTTGCATATTCAAATTTAATAAATTGCTAAAATTGCTGTAGATTTCTACACGTTAGAATGTATTTTGGTAATAAATTTTTAATATCAGCTTCTTTTAATAAATAGAATCTTAAAGTTTCATATTCGCTAGTATTTTCATTACTACCTGTAGCACGAGCTATAAGTAAATTCTGAATAGTTTCTATTTTTATTAATTTTTCCTGATTATCCATCTTATATTTTTCACCCATTTTCAACAAATATATAATTTTAAAAATGAAAAAGCCACCTCTCGGTGGCTTTTTTAAATCTGTTGATCAAGAACCCTGTAGCAAATAACTACCTACCAAGAACAGTACCTGTAGGCCAACAACAAAACCAAATAACCACCAACCTTTCTGACGTAATTCTGTTCTATCCATTATTCTGAGTGTCTTAGCCATGTCATCACCTCATTCTTGAGTGTTGATACTGAACTGATCTATACCATCTTTCCTTTAAAGTGCATAAATATTGTGCATTATTTACACAATATCATTTCTGTGCAGATATAAAAGCAAAATCTAAACCAGTTCAGCGGGAGAAAATTAAATAAATGTTTCAAACTGCTTAAAAAGCAAAAAGCCACCCACTGGTGGCAATTGATGAAGCTAGTCTAAACAAAAGTAAATGATTTTTCTAGCTTTGCTGGGTCACTTAAAATTCTAATAATAAAAAAGAGCCGCTACTGCGACCCTTTTTTGAAGCTAAATCAGATTAGCCAATGAACTTACGCGCATTACGGAACATACGTAACCATGCACCGTCCTGATCCCAGTCTTCTGGTTTCCAAGAGTGCTGGATCGCACGGAAGTTACGCTCAGGGTGTGGCATCAGGATCGTCGCACGACCATCTTTCGAAGTTACACCAGAGATCCCTTCAGGCGAACCATTCGGGTTCAATGGATATTGCTCAGTCGCATTACCTTGGCTATCCACATAGCGCATGATCACCTGGTTATTGGCATTCAATGCAGCAATGCTTTCAGCTGATGCAACCACACGACCTTCACCATGTGCCACAGCGATTGGAAGAATTGAACCTTCCATACCTTCTAGCAATACAGAATGAGATTTCTCTACGCGAATATTAACGCTACGTGCTTCAAATACTTCTGACTTGTTGCGATGGAAACGAGGCCAAGCATCTGCACCTGGAATCAGTGGAGTTAATTGTGACAGCATCTGACAACCATTACAGATCCCTAGAGAGAAGGTCTCCTGACGGTTAAAGAATTTCTCGAATTGGTCACGAAGTTGCTGATTGAACAATACTGATTTCGCCCAGCCACCACCTGCACCCAATACGTCACCGTAAGAGAAGCCACCACATGTGACCAGACCTTCGAAGTCATCCAGGCTGATACGGCCAGCTAGAAGATCGCTCATGTGTACGTCAACTGTATTAAAGCCGACTTTGTCGAATGCTGCTGCCATTTCCACATGACCATTCACACCCTGTTCACGCAAAATCGCCATATTTGGACGACGTGAATTGATGTACGGTGCTTCGATTTGCTCATTCAGGTCAAATGTCGGTTGAGCAATCAAACCTTTGTGCGCTTTGTCTGTTACTAATGCAAATTCTTGATCAGCAGTTTCTACGTTGTCACGCAGACGCTGGATTTGATAAGAAACTTCAGTCCAAGCCACTTGCAGGTCGGCACGTTCAAGTACCAGACCATTTACAGATAACTGGTCAGAGTTGTTTACTGTACCTACTACAGAGATCGCATCTTTTAGAGTAGAAGTAGCGATTTCTGCTTGTAATGCATCCCAATCTGCTTTCGCGATTTGCAGCACAGCACCGATTTCTTCAGCGAACAGTGAAGCTACAGTTTGTTGTTCCAGAGCTACACCAAGACGTGAAGCGAACATCATTTCCGCAACAGTTGCCAGTAAGCCACCATCACCGATGTCATGGTAGGCCTTGATCAGACCACGGTTGTTCCAATCTTGAACCAGTGCAAAGAATGCTTTTAAGTCTTCAAAGCTGTCGACATCTGGAGTTACAGAACCAATGGCTTTGTATACCTGAGCCAAGATCGAACCTCCTAGACGGAATTGACCTTTAGATAGATCAATACGAACCAGTACAGATTCAATATTTTTCAGCTCAGGGGTTAATGTTTTGCGAACATCAGTTACAGGTGCAAATGCAGTGATCACGCCTGACATTGGAGAAGTAACAGATTTATCTTCGCCTTCGTCATTCCAGGTGGTACGCATTGACAATGAGTCTTTACCGACTGGAATTGCAATGCCCAGTGCTGGACACATTTCCATACCAATGGCTTTTACGCCTTCAAACAAGGCTTGGTCTTCGCCCGGTTGACCAGCCGCCGCCATCCAGTTTGCAGACAGTTTGATGTCACTGATTTGTTCAATCTTCGCAGACATGATATTTGAGATCGATTCAGCTACAGACAAACGCGCAGAAGCTGCTGGATTTAACAATGCCACTGGTGGACGTTCACCCATTGCCATTGCTTCACCTGTGTAACCGACAAGGCTGGTTGTTGTTACTGCAGCATCAGCCACAGGAACCTGCCATGGACCAACCATCTGGTCACGTGCCACCATACCGGTAATCGAACGGTCACCAATGGTGATCAGGAATGATTTAGAAGCCACAGTCGGATTCTTGATGACGCGATAAATCGCATCTTTCAGATCAGTCACTTTAGACGCATCAAAGTCATCGCCTTTACGCGGAGCAGTTTCATATGAACGGCTCATACGTGGTGTTCCGCCAAGCATCACTTGCATTGGCATATCCACTGGCTTGTTACCAAACAATGGATCTTCAACTGTTAAGTGACGCGCTTCAGTTGCTTCACCCAATACCGCAAACGGACAACGTTCACGCGCACAGATCGATTCGAATAAAGGTAGAGATTCTGGACGGATCGCCAGTACATAACGCTCTTGCGCTTCGTTTGACCAGATTTCCATTGGCGACATGCCTGGCTCAAGCGATGGGATCTTACGAAGATCAAGCACCGCACCAAGCTCATGGTCATTTACCAGCTCGGGCATCGCATTCGAGATACCGCCCGCACCGACGTCATGTACAGAAACGATTGGGTTTTCATCTTCCATACGCCAGCAAGTATCAATCACTTCCTGACAACGGCGTTCCATTTCCGGGTTTTCACGTTGTACAGAAGCGAAGTCCAGGTTTTCACCCAGTTTACCGCTGTCTACAGATGATGCAGCACCACCGCCAAGGCCGATCAGCATTGCTGGACCGCCAAGCACGATCAGTAGATCGCCTGGTTGAATCGCATCTTTTTCAACGTGGTCCGGACGGATGTTACCGTAACCACCCGCGATCATGATTGGCTTATGGAAGCCTTTCACTTCGCCATTGACGTTTTGTTCGAAAGTACGGAAATAACCAGTCAGCGCTGGACGACCAAATTCGTTGTTAAACGCTGCGCCCCCCAATGGACCTTCAATCATGATTTGAAGTGGAGATGCCATACGTGACGGTTTGCCGTAGTTTTCTTCCCAAGGCTGTTCGAAGCCAGGAATATTCAGGTTAGATACGGTGAAACCCGTTAAACCAGCTTTCGGTTTACCACCACGACCAGTCGCGCCTTCGTCACGAATCTCACCGCCTGAACCAGTTGCTGCACCGGCAAATGGTGCAATCGCTGTTGGGTGGTTGTGAGTTTCCACTTTCATCAGGATGTGTGCGGCTTGGCTCTTGTATTTATAAACGTGTTGACCGTTATCTTCTTGAGTTGGGTAAAAGCGTTGTGTGTCAAAACCAACAATCACCGATGCGTTGTCTTTATAGGCTGACAATACGTCTGTTGGTGATTCTTTATAGGTATTTTTGATCATCTGGAACAATGACAATGGTTGAACTTCACCATCAATCGTCCATTCAGAACCGAAGATTTTATGACGGCAGTGCTCTGAGTTTGCCTGAGCAAACATCATCAGTTCGATGTCATTCGGGTTACGACCCAGTTTAGTAAATGCTTCTGTCAGGTAATCAATTTCTTGTTCAGACAGCGCAAACCCGAACTCATTATTGGCTTTAACCAGTGCCTCTTTACCTTGACCCAGGATATCAATCGAGTTCAAAGGTTTCGGAGCAGTTTCAGTAAATAATACTGCAGCATCATCAATCGCATTGAAAACGCTTTCAGTCATGCGGTCATGCAAGATCTGTAATGCTTCTTTAGAAAGCTCTTTTTCGCCCTTCAAAGTAAACAAAACACCGCGTTCTAAACGATGAACCGGTGTATTACAGTTGGCAAAAATATCAGTTGCCTTTGATGACCATGGTGAAATCGTGCCGACACGCGGTGTCACCAGAATCTGGATTTCATCACTTGCAGCCTGGTGCAGTTCAAATGATTGACCATCGTTGAGAAGCTGTAAAGCGGATTGCTGTTGTTGCTCGTTGAGCGCTTGGTCAAAAAGATAAACAAATTGACTTTCTAGTGATTGAACAGAACTAATTGACGATAAACGTGTGAGTAGTTGAGCTTTCTTAAAAGAAGAATGTGCAGGTGCACCGGCAACGATAAACATGCTGATTTTGGCTCCACGGGATGATCGAGCGACCATGCCACAATGTGACTTGAGAGAGCGCATATTCTACTGTGAAATATATAAATCGGCTAGAGAGGAAATGAGAAAACTCAAGCGAAAAGCTATAGCATTTTATAAATAATGCTTTTATTTTCAGATAAAAAAATTGAATGTAGTCGCACAGCTTAACACAATTTATTAAAGAAAAATTAAAACCAGACAAGAATAATTCAACTTAAAAATTTTGTATTATTTTTCAACACTATTGATCATATCGAGCGGTTTAAAATTTAATCTCAATTTTTAATAAAAATGAGCCAATAATTGACTTCTTTACTATTTCTTGATCAAAAATAGGTAGCTGCGCCGCTTTTCGCCATCTGTCTGAATGATGATCAACTATATTAGGGTCTGTTGACATTTACTGTTCATAA
>NZ_JWHB01000054.1:0-5989 GCF_000804305.1 Acinetobacter sp. YZS-X1-1
GTTCGAGCCCAGGTGGGAGAGCCAAGATTCTGAAAAACCCACTCATTGCGAAGTGGGTTTTTTTATTCTTTTCTCTTTTATTATCCGTGTTTGATTTGAGTCAGTTTATATTCTTTGTGATTGGCTGTCTGGCAAGCTTTGCCTTAATTTGCCTGCTCTTCCCTCATCTGTTTACCCGCCAGAAGAAATTCTATCCCAAGCGTGTCATTACAGCTTTCGAAAGCAAGATGTTTACTCGCCTGAAAGATGCTTTTCCGCATCATCATATTCTGGCACAGGTCGCATTTAGTGCTTTGATTACGCATGACAATATGAAAATGCGCAGCAAGTTTAACCGCAAGGTGACCGATTTTGTGGTGATGGACCGGGAATATAATGTGGTGGCGATTATAGAACTGGATGATCCAACCCATATTGGCAAGGAACAGGAAGATGCTGAACGCGATGCGATGCTGATTACTGCCGGCTATACAGTCGTCCGCTACACTGAAATTCCAACGATCCGGCAGCTACAAAGAGATTTAAGATAAATAGTTTAATGAGAGGAATTTGTTTCAGCTTCGGAAGCAGCTTGGGTTGCTTTAGCCTCCTGCTCTGCCTTTGATTTTTCAGCCGCTTCGCGCGCTTCAATCCGGGCAATCATATCTGCCTGTTGCTGCTTATATTTTTCCTGATTTTTTGCATCGCTATTAACTGCCAGAAATGCCATCGTCACTAAAAAAATCGGCACACATAAAGCCAGGGTTCCAAAGATAAGCAGTTTTTTAATACTGCGGGGTTTTGTCTGTTCCGACATAACAAGCCTATACTGATAACCTATAATCCTGAGTCACTATAACAAACTTAAATGATTGCTCAAGGCCTAGCCTTACAAGGAATAGAAAAGGAGCCGAAGCTCCTTTTAGGATTAAGGACTGACAGAAATACCTGAAGGCATATAGGTATTGATGAAGGTCAGCAGCTGGGTTCTGCTTTGTACAATAGCCTCGGTATGTGATGCGTCTTGTACCGGTACAAAAGTCACTGTGGTTCCCATATCTTTCAAGCCTTGTTGTAAAGTATTTGTCACTGGATACGGAACAGCCATATCTGCAGTGCCTTGAATGATCATCACAGGAACATTAATTTTTTCAGTTGCTGGCTGATTATTCTCTAGGAACTTTTCAACCGACGAATTATTCTGGAAGTTTTCTACTAATCCTGGATAGTCTACAACCGTTTTTTCCGGATTATTCACCAGATAATCATCAATATCTTGCACATATTCAGTAATCAATGGCCCTAAACAAAGTCCATTTTCTCCAGTCGTGCCTTCCGCCTTTTCAGCCACAATCCCTGCACGGCTTGAAAATATATTGCGATAGTTAAAGCCTGGTTCATAAGCTTTAATCCCGACAGCAACATAAGCCGCATAAGCCAGTAATTCTGCATAGACTGCTTTCGCAGCATTATCTTGCCCAGCCTCAACCAAGGCACTAAGCGCTTGCGGTGCTACTTCACTGATAATATAACCCAGACTTGAGGCCGGAGCTGCTGCAACTGCTGCCTTATAATTTGGATCTTCATCGGCAAACTGGGCTGTGGCAAGTGATGCGTGCCCTCCCTGGGATTGTCCCACTGAGACCCAGGCACCATTAAATCGATTTCCCTGTTGTTCCTTAAAGGCTCTTACTGCATAGATAGCCGATTGTGCCGCACTTTTTAAATTTAAATAAGGATGGATCCCCCGAGTACCTAATCCTTCATAATCGGGTGCAACAATCACATATCCCTTTGCAAGCAAGCTGCTGGCCAATCCTCTAAAATTATTATTCAGCTGGTTATTACTGGGTGCACAAGAATCACCGCTACCCACCGTGCCATGTTCCCAAACCACCACCCGCCATCCGTCTTGAGGTTGAGGTGTATTTGGATAAAACACCATGGCTGTCGCTTCAGCCCGTTCACCATTTACGTTTGGCATGTTATAGCGTATGACTTGAATATCTGACGCTTCAGGCAAGGTATCCTCATCATAAGACTGTTGACTTAAAAATACCCTTTCCTGTGGTCGGAACGAATCATTATCATCGTCATTACACGCAGTCATGAACAATGACATGGAACATACCAGTGCCAGACAGGTTTTTTTGAAACCGTTTTTCACTACATTATTCATATTCTAATCCCTTATTGTTGTTTATGATTTTCATGAAGAATCTTGAATTAAGCATAAAAAAAAGCACCCTTATAGGATGCTTTTGTTATGAATCGACAAGGTGCAGTTACAGAAGCACGGCAAAGATTCCAAGGAAAATCATCAGCCCCACCCAACGGTTATGACGGAAAGCCCAGAAACAGCGCTGTGGGTCCTTATCTCGAGTTTTGGACCATTGATAAATAAAATCAATTGCGACGGCTAGAAGCCCCATCAGGCCAAATGGAATCAGCAAATCCTCAATCCATAATGCTGCGCCAATCAAGACCAGACTTAAAGCCTGTAAGGTACTAATGATCTGAATATCATGCTGACCAAACAAAATGGCTGTGGATTTCACACCAATTTTCAAATCATATTCACGATCAGTAATCGCATATTGCGTGTCATAGGCCACGGTCCAAGCCAGATTGCCAAAATAGAGAAGCCAACAAGTTAAATCTGGCGTCTGCCCGACGGCAGTATAGGCCATTGGAATTGACCAGGAAAATGCAGCTCCCAAAAATACCTGCGGCAAATGGGTATAGCGTTTCATAAACGGATAAATGAACGCTAAAAACAAGGCTCCAAAGGACCAGTAAAAGGTTTCAATCGGCAGGAAAAATAACAGGCAGGCACTGGCTGCGACTAGCACCAGAAAGACCATCACTGCTTCTTTAGCACTAATAATACCAGTGGCTAAGGGACGGGTTTTGGTACGCTCGACATGCGCATCCACTTTACGGTCGGCAAAGTCATTAATGGCACAGCCCGCTGCGCGCATAAAAATTACACCTAGAATCATCAGCACCAAAATACTGAGATCAGGTATTCCCTTTGCTGCGACCCATAGCGCCCACATGGTCGGCCAGAAGACCAGCTCTGTGCCAATTGGCTTATCAAAACGACAAAGATAATAATAGGCGCTCAGACGTTCACGCCAAGTAATTGCTTGTGCAGTTGCCATATCAAGTTAAGCCTGTTGATTTTGTATAAAGTGTTCAAATACCGGTAAAAATGTTTCTTGTACGATAAATTTACAACCATGCCAAGTATAGCAGCTCTGGCGGGTCCAGCCCTCTTCCAGATAAATCACACGTCGCTCACACTGTGGATTGGTACGCTGGAATAATAGCCAGCCAATCGGCTTCGATCCAATATGCTGGAATATCCGCGCACGTTTTTGCAGGCTTAAAATTGGAAATATACTTTTGGCTTTGACCCAAGGCTGTTCTTCACAGCCATATAAATAGCTTTCCCGTACCCAAGACGTATGATGATGTGGCATCTGCATCCAACGGGCATCCACAAATTCCAGACGCTGAAAATGTTCCTGCTGTGGTTCTACCCGGAACTGACCACCAGCCAGATCTGTTAACTGCTGCGTCAATGATCCTGAGGCATACAGCCACTCTCGAAGTGCTGTAGGCATCTGCTGTCTATTCGGATTTTTAAATTTTACACTCACAATGTTATCAACTTCACGATTAGGCATTATCTGTCTTGGCAATCACTTCATATTTTCCACTTGGCAGCTTTTTCAAAATCATGCCATCTGTGGTGAGATAAAAACTTTGGGGGTAGTCATAGTCCAGAGCCAGCTCAGGATGACGTAATGCCACAAACTCAACCTGTTTATAACCTTCAGGTGTACGCGCAACATCTACATAGGTCACTTCAGAAAAATTCAGTTTAAAGCCTTTACTATGATCCTGAGGATCAATCCAAGGAAAAAAGCCGGTATATCTTTTACGTTGTGCCATAACTTCATATCTTTGATCAATAACAGCATCATACAAAAAAACCCGCACAAAGGCGGGTCTTTTTTACAGTGAAATTCAGATCAGAATTACAGGCTGTAGTACATGTCGAATTCAACTGGGTGAGTAGTCGTATTCAGACGACGTACATCTTCAGTCTTAAGTTCGATATAGGCATCAAGCATTTCTTTAGTGAACACGCCACCTTTAAGCAGGTAGTCATGATCTTCTTTAAGAGATTCAAGTGCCATTTCAAGGCTGTGCGCCACTGTAGGGATTTTCGCTTCTTCTTCAGGAGGAAGATCGTACAGGTTCTTGTCAGCAGCTTCACCTGGGTGAATCTTGTTTTGGATACCGTCGATACCCGCCATCAACAATGCAGCGAAACCTAGGTACGGGTTCATCATTGGATCAGGAAAACGTGCTTCAATACGTTTGCCTTTAGGGCTAGAAACGTAAGGAATACGGATAGAAGCTGAACGGTTACGCGCTGAGTAAGCAAGCATAATCGGTGCTTCGAAGTGAGGTACCAAACGTTTGTATGAGTTTGTAGATGGGTTAGTGATCGCATTCAATGAACGAGCATGTTTGATCACACCACCGATGAAGTACAATGCCATTTCTGAAAGGCCTGCATATTCATCACCAGCAAACAAGTTCTTGCCATCTTTAGAGATCGACATGTGCACGTGCATACCAGAACCGTTATCGCCTACCATTGGTTTAGGCATAAAGGTTGCAGTTTTAGCGTATTGGTGCGCAACGTTCCAAACAGCATATTTGAACTGTTGTACTTCGTCAGCTTTACGAACCATTGTGTTGAAGCTCACACCAATTTCTAACTGGCAAGACGCAACTTCGTGGTGATGTACTTCTACACGACCTGGGCCCATGATTTCTTCAATTTTTGCACACATGTCTGCACGCATATCTTGATGAGAATCAACAGGAGGAACTGGGAAATAACCACCTTTAACACGTGGACGATGACCTGAGTTACCTGCTTCGTAATCTTTACCAGTAGACCAAGCAGCTTCTTCAGCGATCAATGTGTGGCGAGCGCCAGACATGTCGATGTCCCATTTCACTTCGTCAAATACGAAGAATTCTGGTTCTGGACCGAAGAATGCAGTATCACCGATACCTGTAGATTTCAGGTATTCTTCTGCACGGCGAGCAATCGAACGTGGGTCACGTTCATAACCTTGACCAGTTGATGGTTCGATAACGTCACAAGTCACAACAACAGTTGGCTCTGCAAAGAACGGGTCGATGAAACCTGTTTCTGCATCTGGACGTAAGATCATGTCCGATGCTTCGATGCCTTTCCAACCTGCGATTGAAGAACCGTCAAACATTTTGCCGTCTTCAAACGTATCTTCATCAATACTGTCTGCTGGATAAGTAACGTGCTGTTCTTTACCCTTGGTATCAGTAAAGCGAAAATCGACCCATTTTGCGCCACTTTCTTGTATGAGTTGAAGGACCTTGTTCGCCATGCTCATTTTGCTCCGATGTTTTTTGTTGCACTCGCAAAGTGCGTGTTAGAAGTTGGTATCTATTAAGCAATTAGCGTACCAACTTTTAAAAGTATATCTAAAATCTTGAAATCTTTATAAGAAAACATAGGAAGATAAAAATACCTTGTCGCTATTATACTGTGACTTAAACTAAATGCACTATATTCAAGCATTCTTCCTGAGATTTGTTGCAGGTATTTTTTTAGCGCACCTAAATAGTGCGATGATTTCATATTAGGTAAGAATAGGAGCACTTTTCAGTGAGGAATTGCGTTTTTATGCTAATTTAGTTTAAAAAATATTCGATTTCGTTTAATTCTGGTTAAGTTTTATCAGTTACAAAGCGTGCTCTGTAGGTTTATGTACTTAAAAAGATCACTATTTTGAGTCACTTTTATTCAAATTGTCGATCTTATCGTTTGATTTATCCCATGCATTATTATTCAAATGATGTTTTTTTCAGCATCATTAGACCTCTTGCGAAAGTATCGTTTTACCTAATTTTTGAATTGGCTAAAACCTTATAAAATGTA
>NZ_JWHB01000055.1:0-3532 GCF_000804305.1 Acinetobacter sp. YZS-X1-1
CCAAGGCGACGATCTGTAGCGGGTCTGAGAGGATGATCCGCCACACTGGGACTGAGACACGGCCCAGACTCCTACGGGAGGCAGCAGTGGGGAATATTGGACAATGGGGGGAACCCTGATCCAGCCATGCCGCGTGTGTGAAGAAGGCCTTTTGGTTGTAAAGCACTTTAAGCGAGGAGGAGGCTTACCTGGTTAATACCTGGGATAAGTGGACGTTACTCGCAGAATAAGCACCGGCTAACTCTGTGCCAGCAGCCGCGGTAATACAGAGGGTGCAAGCGTTAATCGGATTTACTGGGCGTAAAGCGCGCGTAGGTGGCTAATTAAGTCAAATGTGAAATCCCCGAGCTTAACTTGGGAATTGCATTCGATACTGGTTAGCTAGAGTATGGGAGAGGATGGTAGAATTCCAGGTGTAGCGGTGAAATGCGTAGAGATCTGGAGGAATACCGATGGCGAAGGCAGCCATCTGGCCTAATACTGACACTGAGGTGCGAAAGCATGGGGAGCAAACAGGATTAGATACCCTGGTAGTCCATGCCGTAAACGATGTCTACTAGCCGTTGGGGCCCTTGAGGCTTTAGTGGCGCAGCTAACGCGATAAGTAGACCGCCTGGGGAGTACGGTCGCAAGACTAAAACTCAAATGAATTGACGGGGGCCCGCACAAGCGGTGGAGCATGTGGTTTAATTCGATGCAACGCGAAGAACCTTACCTGGCCTTGACATACAGAGAACTTTCCAGAGATGGATTGGTGCCTTCGGGAACTCTGATACAGGTGCTGCATGGCTGTCGTCAGCTCGTGTCGTGAGATGTTGGGTTAAGTCCCGCAACGAGCGCAACCCTTTTCCTTATTTGCCAGCACTTTGGGTGGGAACTTTAAGGATACTGCCAGTGACAAACTGGAGGAAGGCGGGGACGACGTCAAGTCATCATGGCCCTTACGGCCAGGGCTACACACGTGCTACAATGGTCGGTACAAAGGGTCGCTACTGCGCGAGCAGATGCTAATCTCAAAAAGCCGATCGTAGTCCGGATCGCAGTCTGCAACTCGACTGCGTGAAGTCGGAATCGCTAGTAATCGCGGATCAGAATGCCGCGGTGAATACGTTCCCGGGCCTTGTACACACCGCCCGTCACACCATGGGAGTTTGTTGCACCAGAAGTAGCTAGCCTAACTGCAAAGAGGGCGGTTACCACGGTGTGGCCGATGACTGGGGTGAAGTCGTAACAAGGTAGCCGTAGGGGAACCTGCGGCTGGATCACCTCCTTAACGAAAGATTGACGATTGGTAAGAATCCACAACAAGTTGTTCTTCATGACGATGTATCTGAGGGTCTGTAGCTCAGTTGGTTAGAGCACACGCTTGATAAGCGTGGGGTCACAAGTTCAAGTCTTGTCAGACCCACCACTAACGACAAGCAAGCAATTGCAGAGTGAAGAAATCAGAGACATTGACTTATTGATAAGCTGGGGACTTAGCTTAGTTGGTAGAGCGCCTGCTTTGCACGCAGGAGGTCAGGAGTTCGACTCTCCTAGTCTCCACCAAATTTCAAGATCATAAAAGCACTGCTTTTACTTGAAATTTAAGCAAGAAGCTACGCTTCGCGCAGTTGAAAGACTACGTAATAAGCAAACAGTTTGATAGCTTATAGAGCTTAGTAAGAAAGCGGCGTATAATACGCGGCATTGTTATTAAGCTCTGTGATTTATCACAGTAATGCAGTCCGACGAGGATGCATTAAATCATTAACAGAATATATTTGAGTTGAAATAATTTGTTCATACTCATACAAGAGCGGAAACAAGAGATCGCAAGATTGATTGTTGAAGTGATTGAATGAGAACTAGCGAAATTAACTGAATCAAGCGTTTTGGTATATGAATCTAATTGAAGCTGTACAGTAGTTAAATCTACGAGACGCCAACTGTATGAGAGTGATGAGTGATCATCATAATCTGTTGCTTATCTTACTTGTGGGATAAACGACTGTTTGGGGTTGTATAGTCAAGTAATTAAGTGCATGTGGTGGATGCCTTGGCAGTCAGAGGCGAAGAAAGACGTGATAGCCTGCGAAAAGCTCCGGGGAGGCGGCAAATATCCTGTGATCCGGAGATGTCTGAATGGGGAAACCCACCGGCTATAAGGTCGGTATCATAAACTGAATACATAGGTTTATGAGGCGAACGCGGAGAAGTGAAACATCTCAGTATCCGTAGGAAAAGAAATCAATTGAGATTCCCTCAGTAGCGGCGAGCGAAAGGGGAACAGCCCATTAAGTCATATCAGTTTTAGTGGAATGCTCTGGGAAGTGCAACCATAGTGGGTGATAGTCCTGTACACGAAAGGGCTGATATGATGATGTCGAGTAGGGCGAGGCACGTGAAACCTTGTCTGAATATAGGGGGACCATCCTCTAAGGCTAAATACTCCTGACTGACCGATAGTGAACCAGTACCGTGAGGGAAAGGCGAAAAGAACCCCTGTGAGGGGAGTGAAATAGATCCTGAAACCGCATGCATACAAGCAGTGGGAGCCACTTCGTGTGGTGACTGCGTACCTTTTGTATAATGGGTCAGCGACTTATATTCAGTAGCGAGGTTAACCGCATAGGGGAGCCGTAGAGAAATCGAGTCTTAATAGGGCGTTTAGTTGCTGGGTATAGACCCGAAACCGGGTGATCTATCCATGAGCAGGTTGAAGGTTGGGTAACACTAACTGGAGGACCGAACCCACTGTCGTTGAAAAGCCAGGGGATGACTTGTGGATAGGGGTGAAAGGCTAATCAAACTCGGTGATAGCTGGTTCTCCCCGAAAGCTATTTAGGTAGCGCCTCGGACGAATACCATTGGGGGTAGAGCACTGTTTCGGCTAGGGGGTCATCCCGACTTACCAAACCGATGCAAACTCCGAATACCAATGAGTACTATCCGGGAGACAGACTGCGGGTGCTAACGTCCGTAGTCAAGAGGAAAACAATCCAGACCGCCAGCTAAGGTCCCTAAATCATAGTTAAGTGGGAAACGATGTGGGAAGGCATAGACAGCTAGGAGGTTGGCTTAGAAGCAGCCACCCTTTAAAGAAAGCGTAATAGCTCACTAGTCGAGTCGGCCTGCGCGGAAGATGTAACGGGGCTAAAACTATGTACCGAAGCTGCGGATTTGCAATTTATTGCAAGTGGTAGGGGAGCGTTCTGTAAGCCGATGAAGGTGGATTGAGAAGTCTGCTGGAGGTATCAGAAGTGCGAATGCTGACGTGAGTAACGACAAAACGGGTGAAAAACCCGTTCGCTGAAAGACCAAGGGTTCCAGTCCAACGTTAATCGGGGCTGGGTGAGTCGACCCCTAAGGCGAGGCCGAGAGGCGTAGTCGATGGGAAATTGGTTAATATTCCAATACTTCAGTGTAATGCGATGAGAGGACGGAGAAGGTTAAGTCAGCCTGGCGTTGGTTGTCCAGGTGGAAGACTGTAGGCATGTATCTTAGGCAAATCCGGGGTACTCTATGCTGAGAGTTGATAGCAAGCCAGTTT
>NZ_JWHB01000056.1:0-1342 GCF_000804305.1 Acinetobacter sp. YZS-X1-1
AGTAGGCATGCATCTTAGGCAAATCCGGGGTGCTCTATGCTGAGAGTTGATAGCAAGCCAGTTTACTGGTGAAGTGGCTGATACCATACTTCCAGGAAAAGTCTCTAAGCTTCAGTTACACTGGAATCGTACCCGAAACCGACACAGGTGGTCAGGTCGAGTAGACCAAAGCGCTTGAGAGAACTCTGCTGAAGGAACTAGGCAAAATGGTACCGTAACTTCGGGAGAAGGTACGCTGCCGGCGGTGATAGGACTTGCTCCTTGAGCTGTTGGCAGCCTCAGAAACCAGGCCGCTGCAACTGTTTATTAAAAACATAGCACTCTGCAAACACGAAAGTGGACGTATAGGGTGTGATGCCTGCCCGGTGCTGGAAGGTTAATTGATGGGGTTAGCGTAAGCGAAGCTCTTGATCGAAGCCCCAGTAAACGGCGGCCGTAACTATAACGGTCCTAAGGTAGCGAAATTCCTTGTCGGGTAAGTTCCGACCTGCACGAATGGCATAATGATGGCGGCGCTGTCTCCAGCAGAGGCTCAGTGAAATCGAATTCGCCGTGAAGATGCGGTGTACCCGCGGCTAGACGGAAAGACCCCGTGAACCTTTACTGCAGCTTGACATTGAACTTTGATCTTACTTGTGTAGGATAGGTGGGAGGCTTTGAAGTGGTGACGCTAGTTGCCATGGAGCCGTCCTTGAAATACCACCCTGGTAATATTGAGGTTCTAACTCTGCTCCCTGATCGGGAGCGAGGACCATGTCTGGTGGGTAGTTTGACTGGGGCGGTCTCCTCCTAAAGAGTAACGGAGGAGTACGAAGGTGCGCTCAGCGTGGTCGGAAATCACGCGTAGAGTATAAAGGCAAAAGCGCGCTTAACTGCGAGACCCACAAGTCGAGCAGGTACGAAAGTAGGTCTTAGTGATCCGGTGGTTCTGTATGGAAGGGCCATCGCTCAACGGATAAAAGGTACTCTGGGGATAACAGGCTGATACCGCCCAAGAGTTCATATCGACGGCGGTGTTTGGCACCTCGATGTCGGCTCATCTCATCCTGGGGCTGAAGCAGGTCCCAAGGGTATGGCTGTTCGCCATTTAAAGAGGTACGCGAGCTGGGTTTAGAACGTCGTGAGACAGTTCGGTCCCTATCTACCGTGGGCGCTGGAAATTTGAGAGGATCTGCTCCTAGTACGAGAGGACCAGAGTGGACGAACCTCTGGTGTACCGGTTGTGACGCCAGTCGCATCGCCGGGTAGCTATGTTCGGAAGGGATAACCGCTGAAAGCATCTAAGCGGGAAGCCTACCTCAAGATAAGATTTCCCCGAGACTTTATGTCTCCTAAAGAGCCG
>NZ_JWHB01000057.1:0-217 GCF_000804305.1 Acinetobacter sp. YZS-X1-1
TCTGGTTCAGGCTGTTAAATGACTGTGATCCGCCACTGACTTGCATCAAGGCAAGAGTTTTACCTTGGGTAGCACGGATTGCCCCTCCTGCCAGTGGAATCCAGTCGATTTGAGATTTAAAGATTGAACTCATAGAACCATGGCGTTCAGGTGAACACCAGACCATGCCTTCTGACCATGCTAAAAGCTCATGCAGTTCTTTTACTTTTGGATGCTC
>NZ_JWHB01000058.1:0-3936 GCF_000804305.1 Acinetobacter sp. YZS-X1-1
TAAAGGAAGCCCTTTAGGATGAAAGATTTTTATTTCCGCCCCAAAATGCTCAAGGATTCGACCGGCTTCAAGAACTGCAAGGCGACTGTAAGAACGTTCTCGATTAGAGCCATACAGCAGCAAAATTCGCGGAGGATGAGCAAGTTCTTTGGCTTGAACTTTTTCAAAGGTGGGTTGCTCAAGAAGATTTAGATCTACATTTGGGAGATTCATAGAGTTAGGCCTCTTTAAAAACTTTCTTTCTCAGCCAGAGTGAAACACTCACCAAGGCAATCAACACAGGAACTTCGACCAGTGGGCCAATAATCGTGGTAAAAGCAACAGGCGAAGCGATACCAAAAGTTGCAATCGCTACTGCAAGTGATAATTCAAAATTATTCCCCGCTGCGGTAAATGCAATTGCTGTGGTCTTAGGATAGTCATTGCCCATCCATTTACTCATAAAGAAGCTGATGAAGAACATTAAAACGAAGTAAATGGTTAAAGGAATCGCGATGCGTAAAACTTCAAGCGGAAGACTCACGACATCACCGCCTTTTAGGCTAAACATGGCCAGAATGGTGAACAGCAAAGCCATTAAACTCAGCGGACTGATTTTCGGAATGAACTTGGTTTCATACCATTCCACGCCTTTCTGTTTCACCAAAATCCATCGCGTTAAGAAACCTAATAAGAACGGAATACCAAGATAAACCAGAACAGCATGGGTGATGGTCCAGAAATCGACATTAATGACCTGCGAAGCGACACCAAAATAGGGTGGAAGGAAGGTCAGGAATAACCAGGCATAGGTACTGAAAAATAGAATCTGGAAGATGCTGTTAAAGGCAACTAATGCTGCAACATATTGATTATCACCACAGGCCAAGCCATTCCACACCAGAACCATGGCAATACATCGAGCAAGACCAATCAGGATGACACCGGTCATATATTCTGGATAACTATGTAAAAATATGATTGCCAGGGCAAACATGAGTACTGGCGCGATCAGCCAGTTTTGTACTAAGGACAAAGTAAGGGTTTTCTTATCCTTAAACACTTGTGGCAAAGTCGCATAGTTCACTTTTGCCAGTGGTGGATACATCATTAGAATAAGACCAATCGCGATTGGAATATTCACTGAATCAATGCTTAATTTATCGAGTGCGACAGAAGCCTGAGGAAAGAAGTTTCCGATGGCAATGCCTAAGGCCATGGCAATAAAAATCCATAGCGTCAGGTTGCGATCTAAAAAAGATAAGCGTTTTTCAGACATTTCACTTACTCAACGTTCGAAATTTGATTAATTGCTGCAATCAATTCTGAGCGAGATAGTTTATCTACATTAAGTTTAAATAAAGCATCTAAGCGACGATTGATATGTTCAACAGTGCTCATAAAGGCTTTCATTTTTTCTTCTTTATTCACGTCTAAGTGTGAAGGATCAGCCAAGCCCCAATGTGCCTTGATTGCTCCACCCAAATAAAGTGGACATGCTTCTTGAGCAGCAGAATCACATACTGTGATCACAACATCAGGTTGATATTGTTCACAATCATTAATCGTTTTACTCCATAAACCTTCGGTAGATAATCCTAAGTTTTCAAGGGTTTCTAAAGTTAGCGGGTGAACTTGACCTGAAGGCTTACTCCCAGCGCTATAGGCTTTCCAACCTTCTGGTGCTCGGCTATTAAACAAAACTTCAGACAAAATGCTACGGCAGCTATTTCCAGTACATAAAAATAAAAATTTCATTGAATTACTCACAATAACTATTTACAGAAAGGGGGTGTTGATCATCCAGCTTTGATTGAGATTGAACCGTCTTCAAAATATCTAAAATTTCATAACACCAGTTGGCCAATTTTGGATTGATACTGTAGTAAACCCATTGGCCTTGTCTGCGATCTTGAAGTAGCCCTGAAGCACGTAAAAGGGCTAAATGTCTTGAAATTTTCGGTTGACTGAGTTGTAGTTTTTCAGTCAAATCACATACACATAGTTCTTTATTTTCAACAATTAATGTCACTATATTGAGACGTGTTTCATCTGATAAGCATTTAAAAAAATTAACTTGATCCATATAAATCTCCTTCACATTCTTTCCATTCAAGAGATGAGAAAGTACTATTTAATTCTTTGGCCATTTTCATCAATAATTTTTTCACCATCTTCTTTGCTAAATGCGCCTTTCTGAGGAAACGGGAGAATATCCAAAACAACTTCAGAAGGACGACACAAACGTGTACCTAAATCCGTAACAACGAATGGGCGGTTAATCAAAATAGGATGTTGAAGCATAAAATTTAAAAGCTGTTCATCAGACCAATCTTCCCGAACAATTTCTAAATCAGAATATGGAGGTACATTTTTACGAATTGCTTCTCTAACACTTAAACCAGCACTACGAATAAGTTCAATTAATTCTGCTTTCGAAGGTGGGGTAATTAGATATTCAATAACGATTGGTTCAATTCCTGCATTTTGAATTAAAGCTAAGGTATTCCTTGATGTACCACACTCAGGATTGTGATAAATCTTTATGGTCGAGAACATTTTGACTAACACTGCTATTAGAAACTCAGATATACTTATATACGTATTTCCACATATATGTAAATACGTATATTGATTTTATTTAAATTACTTAATGTCAATAAATGTATATATATTCTTGCAAATTCTTATGAGTGAGAAAAAACTCGTTATTTAAATATGTAAATTTAGAGTATACCCTAAAATTACATTTTAAAAGTTCTTAAAAACATGTACCATTTAAATGTTTTTTAATCATAAGTAACATGTAACTTTGGTATTAAAGATTTATAATTTACGAAATTGTTCATTTTTATCCAATTGGGGCGTAAAAAGTGAAAGGCCAAAAAGTAGGCTATGTGCGAGTGAGTTCGGTCGAGCAAAATACGGGACGTCAACTTGAGGGAATTGAAGTCGACCGGATTTTTGTTGACCGTGCTTCAGGTAAAAATACCGACCGACCGAAATTTCAGGAAATGTTGAATTATGTCCGGGAAGGAGACCGGGTGATAGTACATTCCATGGATCGTTTTGCGCGAAGCTTAAAAGATTTGGTGACTGAAGTGGATAAACTGGTCAAACGAGGGATTGCCATCCAGTTTGTAAAAGAAAATATTACTTTTACGGCCCAATCCACCCCGATGGATAATTTGATGCTGCAACTGATGGGTGCTTTTGCACAGTTTGAACGTGAGATCATTTTAGAGCGGCAAAAGGAAGGAATTAAACTTGCCTCTTCTCAAGGGAAGTACAAAGGCCGGGTACATAAATTGAAACCTGATCAGGCTGAAGCTTTGCGACAAGACTGGAAGGAAGGGAAGTACCCTTCAAAAATGGCATTAGGCCAGGCATTTGGAATTAGTCGCCAAGCGGTATATCGGTATTTAAAAGCCGGGAAATAACTCAATTGAAATTGGCGACTATATTTAGTTTAGCTTATGAAAATCGTGAAACGTTGATTAAATAATAAGTGCAGAAAGCAAAGAGTTACTAATTTTATACAATATAAGTTTTTGATTTATAATTAATTAACTCGATTGCAATCTAGCTTTTTCAGCAACGATTTATCTTTTTTAAAATAGTATTAATTTATTTTTTTGAGAACAAACCTTAACAAAATTACAAGTTTGTAATTTTGTCGTCATTCGGATGTATATATTTACTCATTATTATAAGTAAAGATTTTTTTGGTCCAAGATATGATTAGATTCAATAATATGTACATGAAGATTATTTTAGTTATTTTTACTATAGTTTTTTCAACCAGTAGTTTTGCTGATGGGGGACTCCGTTTCTTAGAGAAAAATTTAGAAATAATTAACAAATAATTAACATAGTAATTTAAATTAAAAAGTGATTTATCAGGTGAATTTTAACTATATAAATAAGGCACTGTTGCAAATAACCACGAATGGTAAG
>NZ_JWHB01000059.1:0-1351 GCF_000804305.1 Acinetobacter sp. YZS-X1-1
TTATATTTAGAAATACTAGATCATATAAAAAACCATTATTTAACATAAAATCTCTTATATGAAATTTGAATACAAGTCCCAGTTAGCTTCAATCCTGGCTTACTTTACGTTTTGTAATTTTAAAAGTTCGTCGTTCCGCAAATCGGTGAGCTAGGTCAGGATTCCGGCCGTCCAAGTGTTTAACCAAGATTGGCACACCATTCGGTGTGACTCTACTTCGTAGTTTCATAGGTTTTTTTAAGCCCGTATATCTTTTGGTGAAGATATACGGGATTCTATTCTTTATATTTCTGGGAAATAAAAGACCTGCTAATAGAATATTTATAGCGGGTTTCGTGCGCTATAATCTGTCAAGAAAAGCTTAGCTATTAATAAACCTCCCGGAGGAGGTTTAAACAATATTTTTTAGATCAGATCGAATATATTTTTTTATTTTTGGGGTGAATAAAACAATTATCTAAAGTTAATCTTATGACTTGCCCATCAACAATAATTTGATTAGAAGGTTGATATATATTTCCTCCAATATTTGAAGTCAAATTACTACTAGATTTAGGCTCATAAACTCTTTTTATAATAACCTCATCACCTTCATTATTCATGGCAGTAACATCTTCAAGTCTATGCTTAGAACACATATATACCTCTATTCTTTAATGATGAAATAGTAAACTCAATAAATCATAGCTAGATATAGATAATATCAAACAAATCACAACAGAACTGTAAATCTTTTTAGCTTGTACTCTATCTTCCAGGATATTTACCCATAAGAAAAGAAAAAACCCCTCAATATCTAGAATGCGAGGGGTAATGTGGTTGGCGAGGCCCGTATCAGCAATGGATGGCAAGAACAAACGGGCTTTATCATGATTGATTCACAAAGTGTAAAAAACACAGATACTGCACGTGATAAAGGGTATGATGCTGGTAAAAAAGTTTCAGGCATTAAAAGACATATTATTGTTGATACTGAAGGTCTCCCGCATGGAATATTGGTTACGACAGCAGATAAAACAGATCGTCAAGGTGCGTGAGATACTATAACTTTGCTTAAAGATAGCTTACAAAATGTAGAGGTTGTACTTGTTGATGGCGGTTATACAGGTGAACCCTTTTCTTTGGCTGTTAATAATTTAATCGGATCCCGAGTTGATGTAGCTAAACGAAGTGAATTGCATAAATTTGCAGTCATTCCACAACACTGGGTTTTGGAAAGATCATTTGCCTGGTTAGAAAAATGTAGAAGGCTCTGGAAAAACTGTGAAAAGTACCTAAATACGAACCTTCAGTTCATTAATTGAGCCTTTTTAAAGCTACTTTTGCATAGAAAATATTCTGGATAGGTTCT
>NZ_JWHB01000060.1:0-2096 GCF_000804305.1 Acinetobacter sp. YZS-X1-1
GTGGGAAGTCTCAAGGAAGCATACTTCTTTGGCATCCACTTATTAGAATATAGAGCAATGCGCAAAATACTTCATAGACATCAACGACTCTTGGACGTGTTTGTTTTCTTCCGCTCAATCGTAGCGGTTCAATTTCTTTAAAAGCTTCTCGACTAATGTTGCTGGATATGGTTTTCTCATGAGGGGAATTTAACAAATTATTTTTTCAATTGCTAAAAAAGAATGAAATTAATACTGGATAGGCTCTTAGTTTGGCCAATAGATTCCCTCTATGGGCATTTTTTTGATATAGATACTCTAAAATAAACTCTTTAGCATTTCATAAGCAATGAGTATTAAGGCTGAGACCATCAGCAACACAAAAATGAGTTCCACTCTAGTTAACATCTTAGTTTCATTTACTTTTCACTTAATTTATATAGCAGTTAAGTCGCAGCATCAATGACATAACATGACATGGAAAATAATCAAAAAAGATAGAATCTAGATTTTTATTACATTTACTATCCGCATGCTTCAACAGCAGCTTTGAATGTTTCACTTAACCTTTAAACTTTTTTAAAAGTTAAATGTATTTACATATGAGTTCTAAAATTTGATATAATTTATTAAAAATTTAGATTCTAAGTGTAAATAATGAGAAGTGCTAATATTCGACGTGATGGTTACTTAAAATTTCTGAATACATGGCAAAACCGTGATGTCATTAAAGTACTTTCAGGTGTACGTCGCTCTGGAAAATCCACCTTATTGGCGATGTTTCAACAAGACCTAAAAGCACAGGGTGTACAAGCCGAAAACATCATTGCCATCAACTTCGAATTTATGGAATTTGAAGAACTCACCGATTACCGTAAACTACATGATTATGTATTGTCCAAAGTTGATAAAAGTAAAAAAAACTATGTTTTTTTAGATGAAATACAACATGTTACCAATTTTGAGAAAGTGGTCGACTCTTTATATGTTCGGGATTATATCGATTTATATATTACAGGCTCAAACGCATTCTTTCTAAGTGGAGAACTTGCGACTTTACTTACAGGACGCTATATCGAGCAACATGTTCTACCTTTGTCATTCCAAGAATTTAAACAGTGGCATATTGAAAATAATCCGATCATCCAACAATTATCCAATCGTGATTTGTATGCCATGTATACGCGTAGTAGTTTCCCTTATACGCTTGCCATGACTAGCCAGCAAGAAACTTATGATTACTTGCAAGCGGTCTATGCCAGTGTAATGTTTAAAGATGTTATTCCCCGTTTGAATACTGCCGATATTAACTCTCTCGAGCGTGTCGCAAGATATTTGGCAAGCGTGACAGGCTCACCTATTTCCATCAATAAAATTAAAAATACCTTTGTTTCAAGTGGGGTTAAAATTTCATTTGAAACAGTAAAGCGCTATATTCAGGGCTTACAGGACAGTTTGTTATTTTATAGTGCTGCACAATTTAAAGTACGCGGGCGTGAGTTATTACAATCCTCTGAAAAATACTATTTAGTTGATGTCGGATTGCGCCGGATTATGTTGCCTGATGCTAATGCTGATCAAGGTCATATCTTAGAAAATGTAATTTATCTTGAGCTTATCAGACGAGGTTATACGGTCTATGTAGGGCGGGTTGATGAATATGAAATTGATTTTGTTGCTGTCGATACTTTACAGAATTTAACTTATTATCAAGTGGCATTAGAAACGCTCAATGAGGAGACACTCAGCCGAGAGTTACGTCCATTACAGAAAATTTCTGATTCGTATCCCAAATATTTACTTACCTTAGACACGATAGGGGCTGAAGCAAATTATAATGGTATTGTAAAAATGAGTGCTCTCGATTGGTTGCTATCTGAAAATAAGTAAAGTTGAGGGTAGACATGGATACTCTTATTTATTGATTAAAACTCAAAGACTTTTCAGCATCATCCAAGAATGTATTCAAGCATAATTTCTGCTCCAATTATGATGGATCGATTTACCTCGATTCGATTGAGTCAGACCATCATGATTGAGCCAGAGTCGCTTACTGAAAGTAGCGAGAATTGCGCTGGTGTACTATCTTGTATCTTATCCCTCATAGTGATTAGCTA
>NZ_JWHB01000061.1:0-3063 GCF_000804305.1 Acinetobacter sp. YZS-X1-1
TGCTTTTTTATCTAACTAAAAGGTGTCTACAAAATCGATAGCTATTCATTTTTTAAATTTTAAGCCTAGACCAGAGTCTAGGTTTTTTCATTTCGTATAACAGCCATTATCTTAAATGGGAGGGGGAGATTAAGCTAAAATTAGGGTTTTAATTTAGAGAAAGTAATGTCTCAGATAAAAATTTATGCTTTAGATGAAACTATAGAATTACATCGTGATAATTTAAGTAAAGCTATCCATCAGGCTTTAGTTAAAGAATTAAAATACCCTGAAGAAAAAAGGTTTCAACGTTTTATTCCACTAGAATCCAAAAATTTTATATATCCAGCAGACCGCAGTACATCTTATATAATTATTGAAATTTCCATGTTCGATGGACGAACAAAAGAGACTAAAAAAGCATTTATTAAGACTCTATTCGAAAATATAAACAATCTATGCGGTATTGATTCAAATGATGTTGAGATAACTATATTTGAAACTCCTAAAGAAAACTGGGGCATTAGAGGGGAAAATGCGGATGAACTACAGTTAAATTATCAGGTAAGTGTTTAAATTTCCTAAAATTAACATAATACACGTTATGCGAAATTAGAAAAATGAGTTTATTGCACTGATATTTATCTGTTTTTTAAATTTTAGACCTGGGTTGGTGCCCAGGTTTTTTTATTGCGTATAACAGCCATTATGTTAAATGGGGAACTATTTAGTTAGTTTTTGAGGTGATGGAGCAGAGTTCCATGTACCTAATAAGCGCCAAATTGCACTATCTATCTCTTGCCATTTGTCCCAATTATTTAAATTCGTTTCCCACTGAACCCATATACCGCCATATTTATTGGGCTCATAACTCTCTCCTCTAATTTGAACAAATCGATTATCTACCGTATTTTCTAAAGCAACTACATCCAATAAAACACCAGCAACATCCTGTTCTTTGGATTTCCCATAACAACCATAGAAATTATCAGCCACTTTTTTTGGGTAACAAGTCAGACCATATTTTTCAAATTTTGAATTTTTCTTAAAAAATTCTTTCCTTTGTAAAAATGTCTTATATGTGTCTAATTTCGGCACTGTTGCAAATAGAGATTTGAGTCGATGAAGTTCCTTTTTAAAAGTGCTTAGAGACCGAAAACCCTGTTGATTAGACACACTTCACCTTGAGGCTGACCATAATAAAATGACGATGCTTGTCCTTTACGTAGTGCACGCATGACTTCAATACCTTTGATTGTGGCATAAGCCGTCTTCATAGATTTGAATCCTAATGTGGCCCTGATGATCCGCTTTAACTTACCATGATCACATTCAATGACATTATTTTTATACTTAATCTGCCTGTGCTCAATATCTACTGGACATTTTCCTTCTCGCTTTAACCGTGATAAAGCATGGCCATAGGTCGCTGCTTTATCTGTATTGATGACCCGTGGAATTTGCCATTTTTTCACCGTATTGAAGATTTTTCCTAAAAAACAATAGGCTGATTTACTGTTCCGTCTAGCGGAAAGGTAAAAGTCAATCGTATGACCACGTTGATCAACTGCACGATACAGGTAAGTCCATCGCCCCTTCACTTTGATATAAGTCTCATCCATATGCCATGAATGTAAATCTGTAGGATTACGCCAATACCAGCGTAAGCGTTTTTCCATTTCTGGAGCATAACGCTGAACCCAACGATAAATTGTGGTGTGGTCAACATTCACACCCCGTTCAGCGAGCATTTCTTGAAGTTCACGATAGCTGATGCCATATTTACAATACCAACGAACAGCCCAAAGAATGATTTCACCTTGAAAGTGCCGACCATGGAAGGGATTCATCTGCTGTATCTCGAAATAAATAAGATATTTAGCTTATCATGTCAGCCTATTTGCAACAGTGCCTGAATACATGAGCAGCTAAATCACTCAAAGCCAGCATCTAAAACCATTTAACAAAATCTATGACTATTTTACTTTCCCTTACCTAATCGTCCTAGTGTATATCTTTTTTTTTGATTAGCTTATTCCTAAATCAAGTGACTTTAGGTAAGTATGATGAACGATATCCAATTTTCAGATTGCGCAAAGGCATGTATGAGCTGTTACCTTACCTGTGCCAGTTGTGCAAATGCCTGTCTAAAAGAAGAAAATCTGGAGATGATGCGAGAATGTATTCAGCGTTGTCTAGATTGTGCAGATATTTGTCAGCTCTGTGCTCGTATGCAGCAAAATGAATCTCCTTTTATGAAAGAAATTTGTGAGCTTTGTGCCAAGGCTTGTGAATACTGTGCAGATGAATGTAGCCAACATGAGCATCAACACTGCCAGCAATGTGCTGATGCTTGCCGTGAATGTGCCGTCGAATGTCGAAAAATGGTTGTCTGATAAATAAAAGAATTAGTTGAGTTTAGGATTTACTCAATGAATAGCCAACGTGTTAGTTGTTAGTGGGTCAAACCACTAACAACGGCACTGTTGCAAATAGGGATCTGAGTCGATGATTTTCCCTTCAAAAAAGCTTAGAGACCGAAAACTCTATTTACTAGCCAAACTTCTCCTAGAATATTACCGTTATAAAATAATGAAGCTTGTCCTTTGCGTAGAGCACGCATAACCTCAATTCCTTTAATTGTGGCATAAGCCGTTTTCATAGACTTGAATCCCAACGTAGCCTTGATGATCCGTTTGAGCTTGCCATGATCACATTCAATCACGTTATTCTTGTATTTAATCTGTCGATGGTCCAAGTCTTCAGGACACTTTCCTTCCTGTTTTAGTCGCGACAAAGCACGGCCATAGGTATGAGCCTTATCAGTGTTTATGACTCGTGGAATCTGCCATTTTTTGACATGATTCAAAATTTTACCAAGAAAACAATAAGCTGAATGGGTATTTCGTCTAGCAGAAAGATAGAAATCAAGAGTATGGCCACGTTGGTCAACTGCACAGTATAGATATGCCCATTTGCCATTCACTTTTACGTAAGTTTCATCCAGATGCCATAAATGTCGATCTGTAGGATTACGCCAATACCAACGTAAACGTTTTTCCATTTCTGGAGCATAACGCTGAA